>JALFHZ010000130.1 GCA_022776445.1 Lachnospiraceae bacterium | reverse complement strand
TTTTGTATATATGATAGGGATAATTTGCGCTTTTTTTCAGAGTAAGCAAGTATACCAATGCACTTCAGTGGTATATGCAGCATGATTGAGACTGCCGAAAGCAATAATCGTTGGCACATAGTCTTCATGAAACAACCCTGCACCTGACACCTTCGTAATTGACAAACTTGCTCTTTTGCGCTATACTAATATCAGTAATGATTACTGATATATTTCATTTATATTTTCCTTAGGAGGAGTATTCACATGGCAAACAAATACGCAGGAACCAAAACTGAAAAGAATCTGTGGGAAGCATTTGCAGGCGAATCCCAGGCACGCAACAAGTATACCTACTACGCTTCTGCTGCCAAAAAAGCCGGATATGAGCAGATGGCCGCTCTGTATCTGGAGACTGCTGATCAGGAAAAAGAACACGCCAAGATGTGGTTCAAGGAAATCCACGGCATCGGCACTCCGGAAGAGAATCTTGCAGACGCTGCAGCAGGCGAGAACGAAGAATGGACCGATATGTATGTGCGCATGGCTCGCGATGCAGAAGAAGAAGGATTCCCGGAGCTGGCAGAGAAATTCCGCCTGGTTGCTCAGATAGAAGCTGCTCATGAGAAACGTTATCTGAAGCTGCTGGAGAATTTAAAAAACGACGGTACCTTCAAGGGCGATGCTCCGCTGGGATGGAAGTGCCGCAACTGCGGATTCGTATATGAGGGAGAAGAAGCACCGGATGTATGCCCGGCCTGTGCACATCCAAAGGCTTACTTTGAGAGAAAGGTAGAAAATTATTAAAGGCAAATTTTAATATTTAAATATGTCGGGGCGTTGTAAAACAACTATTTTGCAACGCCCCCGAATTTTCAAAAGGAAGCAACGCCTTCTTTACTTCCACTCCAGATAAGCACCCTTCATCGGGCTTGCTGCATGTTCACTGAACATGCGGAGTACACCATTTTTATATTTTACCGGTTTCGGTTGCCATTTCTGTTTTCGTTCTGCAAGGACAGCGGCAACTTCTTCCGGAATTTTTCTCTCGCCGGCAATTCCGACGATATTGAGTTTTCTCTCGAACACATCAATTTCAATAAGGTCTCCTTCTTCTACCAGTGCAATCGGACCGCCATCCTGAGCTTCCGGGCTGCAGTGACCGATCACCGGACCGGTGGATGCACCGGAGAAACGTCCATCCGTGATCAGTGCAATGCTCTTGCCAAGCTCCCGGTCTGAACTGATTGCCTCAGAAGTATAGAACATTTCCGGCATTCCGCTGGCCTTTGGCCCCTCATAACGGATAAATACGGCATCTCCTTTCATGACCCTGTGATGGAGCACGGCATCGATGCATTCCTCTTCACTGTCGAAGGGTCTTGCACGGAGCACAGCTTTGAACATCTCCTTCGGGCACGCGGTATGCTTGATCACCGCACCCTCCGGAGCCAGATTGCCTTTCAGAACGGCAATGCTTCCATCCGTTCCAATCGGATTGTCGTAAGGACGGATAATGTCTGTACGTGTCAGCCGGGTGTCATATCTCTGGTTGAACTGCTCCAGCCATTTCTCGCATTTTTCATAATATCCGTTTTCTTTCAGTTCCTGAAGATTTTCACCCAGCGTTTTTCCTGTGATAGTCATTACATCCAGGTGAAGATGTTCTTTCATTTCTTCCATAATTGCCGGAACACCGCCTGCATAATAGAAAGTTTCTGCCGGCCATTTGCCTGCCGGACGGATATCCAGCAGATACCGTGCATTGCGATGCAGACGGTCAAAGGTCTCTCCGGTGATTTCCAGTCCCAGTTCATGGGCGATGGCCGGAAGGTGGAGCAGACAGTTGGTGCTTCCCGAGATTGCCGCATGAACCATGATTGCATTTTCGAAGCTGTCCATGGTTACAATATCGGACGGCTTCATATTATCTGTCTGAGCAAGCTCTACCGCGCGCTTGCCCGCTTCTCTGGCGTATGCCAGAAGATCCGGACTCGTGGCAGGCATCAGCGCGCTTCCCGGAAGCGCCAGTCCGAGCGCTTCTGCCATGATCTGCATGGTAGATGCAGTTCCGATAAAGGAACATGCACCGCAGCTTGGGCAGGCGTTGTGCTTGGCCCACTCCAGCTTGCTTTCATCAATCTCACCCCGCTGGTATCCGGCACTGTACATGCCCAGCTGCTCCAGAGTCAGCATATCCGGTCCCGCATTCATGGTGCCGCCCGGAACCACAACTGCCGGAATATTGACGCGGAGCAGTCCGATCATGCTGCCCGGCATTCCCTTATCACAGCTTGCCAGGTAAACACCGGCATCAAACGGCGTCGCGTTTGCCTGAATCTCAATCATATTGGCGATCATTTCCCGGCTTGCCAGACTGAAATTGATGCCATCGGTACCCTGGCTCTCTCCATCACAGATATCGGTACAATAATACCGTGCGCCGAATCCTCCGGCCTCTGCAATTCCTTTTCTCACTTCCTCGACCAGAATGTTGAGATGACCGCTTCCCGGATGACTGTCGCCGTAAGTGCTGGACACATAGATCTGCGGCTTCGACAGATCTTCTTTGGTCCAGCCGGTTCCGATACGAAGCGGATCCAGTTCCGGGGCAAGTTTTCTCAGCTCCTGACTTCTCAAAGTTTTCATGACTTATATCCTCCCAATGTCATATCGATAATACATCTGATGTTTAGATGTTTTTATTTTATATTATCCGTATAAATACGTCAAGTAGTCTGATGTATTTTGCTCCCGATTTTTGTGTTTTCCGCGGACGTCATGAAGGAACCGTTTCCCGCATACCATGATGTGTAAGGGGGAAACTGGCATGGCAGACTGGTATCGGCTTTCGGAAACGGAAGTTCTGGAGCATCTGAAAAGTTCATACAGAGGGCTGACGCAGGAGCAGGCCGGAGAGCGTCTGAAGGAGCAGGGGGAAAATGTTCTTAGGGAGGGAAAGCGCAAGCAGACCTGGCAGGTATTCCTGGAACAGTTTCAGGATCTGCTGGTAATCATTCTGATTGTGGCAGCTGTAATTTCCATGGTATCAGACAACATGGAAAGCACGGTGGTGATTTTTGCGGTGATTTTCCTGAATGCGGTGCTTGGCACAGTACAGCATGAGAAAGCGCAAAAGTCTCTGGACAGTCTGAAATCCATGTCGGCACCGGAAGCGCGGGTCATGCGTGGCGGGCGCATGATGGAGATTTCATCAGCGCATGTGGTTCCGGGCGACATTGTGCATCTGGAAGCCGGGGAGCTGGTTGTGGCAGACGGAAGAATTCTGGAATGTCATGCACTGCTGACGGATGAGAGTTCCCTGACCGGCGAGTCGGGGGGAGTAGAAAAACAGGCAGAGGTGCTGGACCGAACGGGACAGATTCCCATTGCCGACCGCAGGAATATGGTTTATTCCGGTTCTCTGGTGACGGGCGGACGTGGTATCATGGTGGTAACTGCCACCGGAATGGAAACGGAGCTCGGCAGGATTGCCGCCATGATGAATGAAACCGGAGAAAAAAAGACTCCGCTGCAGATCAGCCTGGATCAGTTCGGCAGCCGACTCGCGGCAATTATCATGGCGATCTGCCTGCTGGTGTTTGCCATGAGCCTGTATCGGGGAATGCCGGTGCTGGATTCTTTGATGTTTGCGGTGGCACTGGCGGTGGCGGCAATTCCGGAAGCACTCGGTTCGATCGTGACCATTGTGCAGGCTATGGGAACCCAGCGGATGGCGCGCGAGCATGCGATCGTGAAGGATCTGAAGGCCGTAGAAAGCCTGGGCTGCGTGTCGGTCATCTGCTCAGACAAAACGGGAACTCTGACGCAGAACCGCATGGTGGTACAGCGGGTCTTTTTGGACGGCACAGATCTGCCCCCGGCTCAGATGAATATGTGCAATCCGGTGCATAAATATTTTTTAGGTGCTGCATTGCTGGATAATGATGCGGCGGAAACACAGGGAGATCCGACAGAACAGGCTTTACTGCAGATGGGAAAGGAGGCAGGACTTTCAGCGGCAGATATGCGCCGGAAGTATCCAAGACTGGGAGAGCTTCCTTTTGATTCCGGAAGAAAGCGGATGAGCACCTTGCATCGCATGGATGATTCTCTTATTTTATTTGTAAAAGGCGCCGCAGATGTTTTGCTGGAACGGGCCGATACCATCCTGACATGCAGCGGAAGCTGTCCGATGACAGAAGGCTGGCGCCGGAAGCTGGAATCCAGGAACCGGGAATGGGCGCAGCAGGGGCTGCGGGTAATTGCCATGGCATACCGGGTACTGGATCCCGGAATGGATACGCTCCGGCAGATCGAAGAACGGGACCGGGCGGAAAACCTGGAACTGCACCTGACGTTTCTGGGAATGGCGTCTATGATGGACCCGCCGCGTCTGGAGTCAAAGCCGGCCGTTCTGTCTGCCAGACAGGCAGGCATCCGGACAGTGATGATCACCGGAGATCATCCTGCCACAGCTTTGGCAATTGCAGAAAAAATCGGGCTGGTCAGGCAGGGCGATCTGTGCGTTACCGGCACAGAGCTGGATGAAATGGATGAAAAAGAACTGCAGAGGAAGCTGCCCCGGATCTCCGTCTGCGCCCGGGTATCTCCGGCACATAAAATCCGCATTGTGGAAGCATGGCAGCGGCGCGGACACATTGTGGCAATGACCGGAGACGGAGTCAATGATGCGCCTGCTTTAAAGAAAGCAGACATTGGTGTTGCCATGGGGATTGCGGGGACCGAGGTGTCCAAGGATGCGGCATCGATGATTCTGACAGATGACAATTTTGCCACAATCATCAAAGCGGTTGCGAACGGGAGGAACGTGTACAGAAATATCTGCCACGCGATTGAATTTCTGCTCTCTGGAAATATAGCCGGGATTCTTTGCGTTCTGTATACATCGCTGACGGCACTTCCCATGCCGTTCGCTCCGGTACACCTGCTGTTTATCAACCTGCTGACAGATTCCCTTCCGGCCATTGCCATCGGCATGGAGCCGCAGGAGGAGGATCTGCTGAAGCAGCCTCCGCGTGACCCGAAGGAAGGGATCCTGACCGGCAGATTCTTAGGAAAACTGCTGCTGCAGGGAAGCCTGATCGCAGTCTGCACCATGCTTGCTTATCATACGGGGCTGGAGACCGGAGGTGCCGGCCGCGCCAGCACTATGGCGTTTTCGGCTCTGACACTGGCGAGGCTGCTTCATGGGTTCAACTGCCGGAGTGAACATTCCATGATCCGGCTGGGTCTGGGCAGCAACCTGTGGAGCATAATCGCGTTTGAAACCGGCATTGTACTTCTGATGGCAGTATTGTTTCTGCCCGGTCTGCAGGTGCTGTTTGCGGTAGCTGATTTAAGCCGGAGACAGCTTAGGACGGTGCTGATATTTGCATTGATTCCTACGCTGCTGATTCAGGCTGGAAAAACTGTCGCAGAGGCAATGGAGTAATTTTTTGTAGATTTTACTTCAGTGAAGTGTTACAATGGTTAGCAGAACATAAGGAGGCTGGCCATTATGAAGTTAGTGACATATCAGGTAGAGCAGAAAATAAGAGTAGGATTGATCAGCAAAGACGAAGCGTGGGTATTTCCGATTGAATCCATCGGCCCGGAATATAAGACAATGCTGGAAGCAGTAAAATCCATGAGCGAATCAGAGCAGCAGCTTCTGGAATACGCCTCCGGGCAGGAGCCGTACTCCATTCGCGGTGCGGCACGCCTGGAGGAAGTGAAGATTCTGGCACCGATCCCGGTTCCGGAACAGGATATTATCTGCCTTGGCATCAATTATATGGAGCATGCGGCGGAGTCGGCCCGTTTTAAAAACGAGAAGTTCAGCGGGGAACGTCCTTATGCCGTGTATTTTTCCAAACGTGTCAACGAGGCAAGCGCAGATGGCGCACGGATTCCTTCCTATCCGGGACTGGTAGACAGCCTGGACTATGAAGCGGAGCTGGCAGTCATACTGGGCAGGGATGCCAGAAATGTGGCACCGGAGCAGGTGAAGGAGTATCTCTTCGGCTATACGATTATGAATGATGTCAGCGCCCGCAATATCCAGAACCGCCATAAACAGTGGTACTTCGGCAAGAGTCTGGATGGTTTTACGCCGATGGGTCCGTGCATTCTGACTGTGGATTCTGTGGCGTACCCGCCGAAGCTGGATGTCCGTTCCTATGTCAACGGTGAACTGCGCCAGAACAGCAATACAGCCAGCATGATTTTTGACATCGATTATGTTGTCAGTGAGCTTTCACAGGGAATGACGCTGAAAGCCGGCACCATCATCTCCACCGGAACTCCGGCCGGAGTCGGCATGGGATTTGACCCGCCAAAGTTTTTAAAATGCGGTGATGTGGTAGAGTGTGTCGTAGAAGGTATCGGAACACTCAGAAACATTGTGGAGTAGAATTGCGGACAGACGAAAGAGAGGAACGTGTAATGAAATACGATTTTACCAGTATTCTGGATCGGACGGGACAGGATGCAATTGCAGTGGAGCGGATTCCCGATGGCTGGGTGGATTTTCCGGTTGCCGTGCGGGAAGGCTTTGACCGGATCCCCATGTGGGTGGCGGATATGAATTTCCCCACGGTTCCTTCCGTGACGGAAGCGCTGCTGGCACGTGCCAGCCATCCGGCTTATGGATATTTTGATCCTTCGGAGGCTTATTATGACGCAATCATCCGGTGGCAGGAGACACGCAACGGAGTCACCGGTCTCAGAAAAGAACATATCGGATATGAGAACGGCGTGCTCGGCGGAGTGGTCAGTGCCATGAACATTCTCGGATCGCGCGGAGACAAGGTACTGGTACACGCCCCGACCTACATCGGATTCACCAAAAGCCTGGAAAACAACGGATACCATATCGTACACAGCCGGCTTCAGATCGATCAGGACGGTATTTACCGGATGGATTTCGAGGATATGGAAAAGAAGCTTCGTGAACAGAAGATTCACGTCATGATTTTCTGTTCTCCGCATAATCCGACCGGCCGTGTCTGGGAGCGGTGGGAAATCGAAACGGTAATGGAGCTGTGCAGAAAATACGATGTTTCTGTAATTTCCGATGAAATCTGGTCAGATCTTCTGCTGAACGGTCATAAGCATATCCCGACTCAGTCTGTCTCCGAAGACGCGAGACAGCGGACAATCGCAGTTTATGCACCGTCCAAGACCTTTAATCTGGCCGGACTGGTCGGCAGCTACCATATTATTTACAATGACCGCCTGCGTGACCGGATGAACAAGGAGAGCTCCCTGTCTCACTATAACTCCATGAACGTGCTTTCCATGCATGCCCTGATCGGCGCTTACAGTCCGGCAGGTCATGCATGGGTGGACGAATTGAAAGAGGTTCTGAGCGGCAATATCAACTTCGCCTGCGATTACATAGCAGAACATTTTGACGGTGTAAAAGTAAGCAGACCGGAAGGCACCTATATGCTGTTTCTTGACTGTACGGAATGGTGCAGCAAACACGGGAAGACGATCGAAGAGGTCTGGGCTGCCGGCATCGCTGTCGGCGTGATCTGGCAGGACGGTGTGTCATTCCACGGGCCGTGCCACATCCGCATGAATCTGGCTCTGCCGCTGTCACGGGTGAAAGAAGCGTTTGACAGGCTGGGACAGTATGTTTTCCGTGAATAAGGATTAAGAAAAAGAACCTGCCGGTCTTCTCAGCAGGTTCTTTTCTTATCCTGTCACAGGAATTCAGCGGATATGCTCCGGGAATCCCACCTTCTTCTGTACCTTGCGCAGAGTCTTGTTGGAAAAATACTGTGCTTTCTCCGCATTGCTCTTGATCATGCTGTCCAGATAATCCTTGTTCTTACTCAGATCAGCAAAACGATCCTGCAGCGGTTTCAGAACGCTGACAACCGCTTCCCCGACTGCCATCTTGAAATCTCCGTACCCCTTGCCGTCGAACTCAGCTTCAACCTCAGCCGGAGTCTTGCCGGTGCATGCACAGTAAATATCAATCAGATTGCGGATACCCGGCTGCTCTTCCCTGTAGCGCACACATGCCTCAGAGTCGGTTACAGCACGTTTGAACTTGCGGATAATCGTATCCGGATCGTCCATCAGGTAAATACTTCCGTTCGGATTCTCATCGGACTTGGACATCTTTTTGGACGGATCCTGCAGGCTCATGATCTTCGCACCGACCTTGCCGATATAAGCTTCCGGCACAGTAAATACATCTCCATAGATTCCGTTGAATCTCTGCGCGATATCGCGGGTCAGTTCCAGATGCTGCATCTGGTCGATACCGACCGGAACCACATCCGCCTGGTACAGCAGAATATCCGCTGCCATCAGAACCGGATAGGTAAACAGTCCTGCGTTGATATTGTCCGCATGCTTTGCCGCCTTGTCCTTAAACTGTGTCATACGGTTCAGTTCTCCCATATAGGTGAAACAGTTCAGAATCCATGCCAGTTCCGCATGCCCGCTTACATGGGACTGATAATAGATGCAGTTCTTCTCCGGATCCAGACCTGCCGCAATATACAGAGTCAGCAGGTTGCGCGCTCTCTTTCTCAGCTCCGCCGGATCCTGACGGATGGTGATGGAGTGCATATCAACAACGCTGTAAAAGGTTTCATATTCATCTGCGATGGAAACCCAGTTCTTCAGAGCTCCAAGATAGTTGCCCAGAGTCAGGTTGCCGGTCGCCTGCATGCCGCTGAATAATACTTTTTTCCCGTTTAACATAATCTTCTATCTCCTTGTTAACAATTGCCATAAGTTTATCACTGCATTTCTCAAATGTCAATCAAAGCAGCGCCTCTTCCCACTGTGCTTCCTTAAACCCGACCAGAACCCGGTCTTCCGTCACCACCAGCGGCCGCTTCACCAGCATCCCGTCCCCGGAAAGCAGACGGATCTTCTCCTCATCACTCATCACCGGAAGTCTGTCCTTCAGCCCCAGCTCTTTGTATTTCAATCCGCTGGTATTAAAAAACTTCTTCACTTCCAGACCGGAACGGGCGATCCACTCCTTCAATTCCTCTTCCGTCGGATTCTGCTCTGCAATATGGCGGTCCTCAAACGCAATCTCATGTGCCAGCAGCCACTTTTTTGCCTTCTGGCATGTGCTGCATTTCGGATACTCAACAAATAATATCATGATTTTCTGCTCCTCCTGTGCGGTTCTGTCTTCCTGTCCTTCTGACCAGTATAACACGCCTTTCTCTTTTTTACCAGAATGAATGCAAAAATCAGAATCAATGGAAGCAAAAGGCTGACAATCACCCGAACCGTACGAAAAACCTTTTCCCAGAGTGGAAGGTCTATCTCTCGGTCAGAGCGATTATCCTCCTCACCTGCCCCACCCTGATTCGGAACGCCTGAGGCTGATTCCGGCAGAACGGTCACAGTCTCCTCCCGCGGAAGCTCGTAAATCGTCACGGTCTGCCACCGCTCCGCAGACGGAAATCTCGCCGTTCCCCGATACAGCACCTGATAATCCCGCAGAAGCTTCTCGCCCGATGCCACCGCATTCCGGCAGGGAATCCCAGCTTCATCCAGATAGACTTCCCCATCCCATCGTACATCGATAACCCGATACTGATCCCGCGGAGCGCCGATGATATCCAGCAGCAGATATTCCTGTCCCTCAAACTCCGGTTTTTCTTCCCGATACGGAATCATCCGGTCCCCCAGCTGGCAATACTCTGCATCACAGGAGTGAAACGTAACCGGGAAGGAAAAATCAGTGCTCCATACCTCTTTCAGCACTGTCACGCTCTCCGCCCTGGTCTGAGCGTTCCCGGTTCTTCCCTCATCCGTCACTTCAAAAGAAGCGGTCTGCGGAATCGGTGTCATTCCTTCAACCTGTTCCAGAATCTGTACCTGTTCCACCGTCTTCATGCGCTCCGGGAGGACTTCTCTGACAATCTCCCAGCTGATCCGTTCATACTCCTGCCCGTCCTCTTCCGAATGATACGACTCCGACGGAACCGGACAATCCGACTCACGGCTGTACCACTCTGATCTCACTTCCAATTGCCGAATCCCTGCTTCGATCCCATCCGACATTGTCTGCGCCGCTTCCGTGTCCAGGCAGTGAAGCAGAAATATCTGGATCAACAACAGGCCGCCCCAGCACGCCCCCTGCCAAACTCTCGCTCTGCGCGCACCCGGCTCACATCCTTGTTTCTCTTTTCTCAACGACAAAAAAACCTCCTTTTCCTATGATCTTTCTGTTTCTGGAATCACAGACCAAGAACTGATCTGCTGTTTGGAATCCTGCCAAGACCTGACAGGACTTAGATTCAGTATACAAAAAAGAGCCTGAAGAATCAAGCCCCATAAATGAATTTAAATAATTGATACAGCTCCTGATATGCCGGAATCTCACTCAGATCACGCAGTCCGTGCAGAATTCCCTCCAGATACCACTGGTGAGACGCTCTGTGTTTCTCGTTGAATCGCTGCCAGATCTCATCACCTTCCATCATGTAATCCCGTGCCGTAGAACGCATATTGCTCAGCTTGTCCCCCAGCGTCAGAATCCTGACCTCAGGCTCTGCATGCTCCAGATGAAGAATCGTCGCTTCCTTTCGCTCTCTCCAGGTCCGGGACTTGTCTTCCGTCTCCTGCTGTACGAGATAAAGTACCCGGTCACCGAATTCTTCCCGCAGTTCCTCTCCTGTCACATCCGTATCCTCCAACACATCATGAAGATATGCCGCAGCAATCACTTCCGGATCGTCAGTGATCTGCGCTACAATCAGCGCCACTTCCATCGGATGATAGATATACGGAATCTTACTTCCTTTTCGAAAAGTTCCTTCATGAGCCTTCTTTGCAAATTCCGCTGCTTTCCGTATCATACGCTTCCCCTTTTCAAAGTTTTCCGGAGCCGAATACCCTCAGCTTTTTTCTTTTACCATCTGTATCATACCATATTGCCCGACCAGTGAAAAGGGTCAAAATCACCGGACGTAAGAAAAAGTTCACTTGTAAAACCCCCGTTTTTCTGCTATGCTATGGTCTAGTATATAAGGCAGTTTCTGCCCTGAGATAAAGGAGTAATCACTATGGAACACGATAGAAGAGCCGCCGCTCGAAAAAGACGCTATCAGAAAAAAAATGCCGGCGAAAGGCTGCATGTACTGTTATTCTATATTCTGCCCTTTCTGGTATTCAACAGCCTGCTGTTTTACTGCGTTACCGCCAAACCATCTCTGGAAGTACAGATTGCAGATACCAAAGATTATCTTTCCACAGAGATCACGATTCGCATCACTTCCCTTTTCCCGTCCCAAAAACCGGTTGCAACCGCAGACGGAGAAGCACTGGAGCTGACCAAAACCAAAGGACGCACCTATACCGCATCTGTCTACAAGAACGGTTCCATCGAAGCATCCGTAACAAATCTGAACGGCATGACTTCCACTGTATTTGAGCAGGTGAACATCCTGGATGATAATCCTCCTTCCGTAGAGGAAGCCAACATCATCGACGGAATCCTGACCCTGAAGATCGCCGACAGCCAGTCGGGCGTCAATTTCAGCTCCGTCTATGCACTGGATGCCAGCAACGAACGTGTGGAACCGGTCAGTTTCAACCGCGATACCAACACCTTCTCCTATGAGATGACCTCTAATACCCTGCAGATTTTTGCGCAGGACCGGGCAGGCAACGAAGTGCACAGCAACCTGACCGCACACAAGGAAGGTACCGTAGAGACTTCTGAAGAAAATCTGACCAACCCGGATGTTTCCGTAGAATAAAACAATCACAAAACGGATTCCCCACGGGCAGCCCTTCGTCGGCCGCCTCATGGGGAATCCGTTTTTTATTGAATCACTGCACCGGTACGCCCATACAGCTTCGCCATCTTCCGGCACTTTTCCAGAATCTCCGGAGTCAGGTCCGATGCCTTCATACGCCAGCGCCAGTTCTTATTAACCGTGGATGGCTCATTGATCCGTGACCAGCCGCCAAGGCCCAGGTAATCCTGCACCGGAATCACTGCCAGCCGCGCCACACTGGCCAATGCCAGACGGATGAAATCCCAGTGAATCTCTCCCTGCGGCGTACGTTCATTTCCTATATAATCCCTGGTAAACTGCCTTGTCTTCTCATCCAGTGACATGTACCACGCCTGAAGCGTCGTATTGTCATGCGTTCCGGTATATACCACACAGTTCGCCGGATACTTATGCGGCAGATAAGCACTGTCCTGCGTATCATCAAACGCAAACTCCAGTACCTTCATGCCCGGGAAACCACTATCTTTCAGAAGCTTAAGTACGGAAGGGGTCAAAAATCCCAGATCTTCTGCAATGATATCCAGGTCTTCTCCAAAACGCTGTTTCATCGCCTCAAACAATTCCAGCCCCGGCCCCTTCTCCCAGTGACCGTTTTCTGCGGTCTGATCTCCTGCCGGAATGGAATAGTACTCATCAAAACCACGGAAATGATCAATCCGAACCACATCGTACAATTTAAAGCTGTACGCCATACGTCTCAGCCACCATGCGTATCCGGTCTTTTTGTGATACTCCCACTGATACAGAGGATTGCCCCACAGCTGTCCCGTTGCCGAAAATGCATCCGGCGGACAGCCTGCCACAGCCTTCACCTTGCCATCCGAATCAAGCTGGAAAAGTTCCGGATGGGACCAGCTGTCCGCACCGTCGTAAGATACGTAGATCGGAATATCACCGATGATACGAATCCCCTTTGCATTGGCATAATGCTTTAATACCTGCCACTGATGCTGAAACTGATACTGAACAAACTCGTAAAACTGAATCTCATCCGCCAGACGCACGGCATATTCCTCCAGGGCAGCCTTCTCCCGGAGGCGGATGTCATCCTCCCACTGATCCCAGCATTTGCCTTCCGCGTCATTCTTTACTGCCATATAAAAGCAATAATCCTTTGTCTCCGGCTCCAGTTCCTGATCCAGCAGTTTCTGGATATCCTTCTCCTCAAATTCCAGTTTCTTCAGACTTTCCTTCCAGCGGACATATGCCTTCTTCAGCAGCGGGAAACGATATTTATACAGATTCTCATATGCGATGTCCTGCTGATCCTTCCCAAAATCTGCCTCTTCACATTCTTCCTCTGTCAGAAAGCCTGCATGAATCAGCTGTTCCAGATCAATAAAATACGGATTGCCCGCAAATGCGCTGTAAGACTGATACGGAGAATCCCCAAAACCGGTCGGCCCCAACGGAAGAATCTGCCAGTACTGCTGCCCGGCCTCCTTTAACTGATCTACAAACTGATAAGCTTCTTTTGAAAAACAGCCGATCCCATATCTGGATGGAAGACTGCTCACCGGAAGAAGCATGCCACATTCTCTTTTCATGCTGTATGTCCCCTCTTCTTTCGTCCCTGTTGTTTATGACAATCTTCCCCTATTTTACCAGTTTCTGATACACCATGCAACTTAAAGTATCAGATTTTTCAATGGGATGTTTTTATAAGAATATCTGTTCAAAATGCCATTTGAGGGATATAATAAACAGGCAGCGCCATGCTTTTCTTCATGTTGCTGCCTGAATAAAGATAAAGGATGTGATAATCAATGAACCCGATGAAATTATTACAGATAAAATCCGCTCTGGATCGCTTTAAAGCAAACCATCCGAAATTCCCCAGATACCTCTCTGCAGTTTATCAGAAAGGGCTCCGGAAAGGGACTCTGATGGAATTTAAAGTCACCACACCGGAAGGCGAGGAACTGTCTGCCAATATCCGCCTGAATGAAGAGGACATCGCACTGTTCCGGGAGATGAAAGAACTGTTTCAGAACCAATAGCGGCTACCGTTTCCGTTTTAACAGAGCCGCACTGATCACGGCCGATGCCGGTACGGTCAGGATCACTCCCATAGTGGCTGAGATTCCCTGGATAATCTCAATTCCGATGGAATACATGTTGATAATCTGCCGGACATCATACTGATATGCATAGATAAACACAAGTGTATTGATGGAGCTTCCGGTAAATGCCAGAATCAGGGTGTTGGACATCGTGGACATCATATCGCGCCCCACATGTATCCCGGCCAGATAGAGTTCTTTGGCAGAAAGCTCCGGTGCGTGTGCATGGATTTCATGCACCGCCGAGCTGACCGACATCGCCACATCCATAATGGCCCCCAATGCGGAAATCAGAATTCCCGCATACAGCAATTCTCCGATCCGGATATCCGTCATCTGCCCCACATATTCCAGCTGTTCAATATCCGCCACATTGTATCCGTTGATCCTTGCCGCCATGCCGAACAGCCATGCCAGAATACCGGACAGCAGGACACCGATGCTGGTCGCCAGAATCGCCGCAAGCACCTTCGTCGGCGCTCCGCCGATCATATACATGGTAACCACTGTGGTCATAACCGCAATCAGCACCGCTGCCGCTACCGGTGACACACCCCGGTATATAAGCGGAATAAACAGACCGATGATTGCAACAAAGGTAAAGATCAGTGCTATTCCGGCATGGATCCCCTGTTTTCCGCCCACTGCCCAAAGCGTCAATAGAAATAAAAGGACAATCAGATACAGGATTTCGCTTCTGTCAAACCCGTATACCGTCACATATAATTGTCCGGCGCCTTCATTCACTGTGGCAATTACCTTCATTCCCGGCACGCAATGTGCTCCGTAAAGATAACTGGCCGAGCTGGACGCCTCCAGCGCCTCTCCTTTATGCTCACCGCTTCTCATCAGCAGAAGCACGGTCTGATGCCCCACACTCTGTCCGCTCTCCTGCACATTATCCTGCAGAATTTCCAGCACCTGAGCTTTTTCAAAACTGCGTCCTTGCGTATGATAGAGATCGGTTCTCTCAACCCGTCCTGCCAGGTACAATACCACGGCAAAACAAATCGTCAAAAGCAAAATTCCTGCATGTCTCCGATTCCAGTGTTTCATCTCTTATCGCTTCTCAATCGTAAATTCCGTATCAATCTTCTGGTTGGTATCCGTACGATAGGTGTTGATCGTAAATGTGGTATCCGTTACCTTTACGATCGAGTAGGTCGGAACATCCTCCTGCCATCTGCCTGCGATATAACTCTGCTTTCTCGGAACCAGATCGTAATATTTACTTCCGGAAGAAGAGCCTGCTGTCATATATAAGATTCCTTCCGGATTCACGACATGCTGCTCATCGCCGCTCTTCACCGCATTTTTATCCATAACTTCATTCAGGTAAGCAAGATAAGCCTGATCTGCCTCATCTGCGCTGTCTGCTGCAATGTTTGCCGGAGCTACTGTCAGCTGTTCCTTACTGTCGCCATGATCCAGATCGCGCTCCAGAGCCGCCTCAAAAGCATCCTCGTCGTAATCACTGGTCTTTGCGCCGCCCTTCAGCATATAGCTTCTGGAATAAGCATGATCATGACCGGTCAAAACTACATCGACATCATTTGCCTCAAAAATCGGTACCAGCTCATAACGCAGGTTGGTGATCTCCGGCTCATTGGAATGCTCTGCCGAACCGTAAATATCCTGATGCAGAGCTACCACCTTCCACTTGCAGTCTGCATTTGCCTTTACCGTATCCTCGATAAATTTCTTATGCTCAGCCACATTGGTATCCTGTGTATTCAGCATCATGAACAGTGCCTTGCCATAGCGGAAGGAATAATCTCCGCCCACAATTCCATTGGAACCAAGTTCGCTCTGATTCGGCACATGGAAATGCCAGGTATAATTCGCATTATCCGCATCATGGTTGCCCACGGTCGTTGCAACCGGCAGAGATTTCAGAACTGCCGGGCTCAGATAACCGGCATACTCGATCTCACTGATTGTGGTATCGGCCACCTTCTTTGCGTTGGTCTGAATCTGATCACCGGCAGACAGAACAAAACTCGGAGTATATCCTGCAGTCTGTACTGCCAGCTCCAGGGTATGATTCCAGTTGAAGCTGTCGCTCTCTACCGACTCATACTGTGCGGTTTTGAAGGAATCCTTTGCAATATCTTCCGGTTTCTTTGCTTTTTCCTCGTTGGAAGAACCGATCTGTGGATCGCCGACAAAGATAAAGCTGAAATCATCACCGTTTCTTGTCTGGAACATACAGATTTCCTTGCCGCTCACCTGATAATAATAGGTAGTGTCGGCTTCCAGTCCGCTCAGCGTTACCTTGCTGGACTGATATCCGCCCTGAGCTGTCTCATTTGCTACCGGGACACTGACACCGTCACTGAGATCAGCCGTTTTTCCAAAACGAAATACCGGCTGCGTTCCATCTGCCGAATACCATGCAAAGTTCATCTGGCTCTCATCTGCACCCGGAGTCATGGAAACCTGTGTCCAGTCCGTGCTGATGGACTTCCACTGCTGCTTCCAGGCATCATATTTGCCTCCCTGTGCCGCCAGAGTCGTTGCCGCAACGGTTTTTCCGTCCGGTGCAGGACTCGCAATCGCCTGCGCTGACTGTGCTGCCAGAATCGCAATCACTGTCGCTGCCAGTAAGTATTTTTTCTTGAACATCCCTTTTTCCTCCTGAATTCTTTTCTTTTTCCTGTATTCAACCATTCGGGCGTAATGCCTGATGCGCATCGCCAACGTCAATTTAGCACTCAGGTTTCATGAATTCAAGAGACTTTACAGACAATTATAAATGTTTAACTTATTTTTTACACTATTCAAACTTCGCCCCGCACTTCGGACAGAACTGATAATCCTCTTCTGTCTCAAATCCGCAGTGGCCGCAGCGCTTTCGCCCGTTATAGCGATACGTATCCGGAATGATGCTTTCCGGAAGCGATGTCACCTGTCCGCGCTCAATCTGCTTTCCCAGCTCCGCATCGATGGGAATCACCGTATCACAGCAGGTGGTCCGCACACAGTAGCTGCGTCCCCATTTAAAAACCGGGATGAAAAACAGGCTCAGATACGAATACACCATATACACTTCCAGATGACCGTATTTGCCGCAGTGTCCGCAGACAATCATCTGGTCAAAATTCAGTTTCTTCCTGCCCTGACTGATTCCCATTATAAAAAACATAGCAACACCTCCCTGTATCGCCTATCCAAACACAATCAGGCGCGCGACAGCCAGCGGATTGTCCTCCGGAAATGCCTGAATGCATACCATAATATCGGAAACATACTGCTGCTCCACTTCGAGCTCCTGTGCAATCTCAGCCGCTGTCCTCCCCTGACTGCTCAGTGCAAGAATCCGGGTTACATCTGCAGCCACACGCTGCAGTCTGTCATTCTCCGCTGACGTACCGCACAGCCCGCTTTCTGCATTCAAATCCGCCGAATCATCATCTATAAAATCCTCCAGACTCAGTTCTTTCTGCGCTGCATCCTGGCTGTAATATGCTTCCGAAAGTTCCCAGTCCGATTCCGCCGAACGATTTTTTTCCTGTCCGTTCATTTTATTTTCTCCTTCTGATATATTCCGATGACTGCAAAAGCGCAGAGCAATCACCGCTTCTACAGGAAGGATTATAGCAGATGAAACCGGGCATTGACAATCCGTATTTTCTGCGTATAATGGAATTATATCCGACATATGTCAGAAACTTTTTTATCCGGCAAGCTCAAAGGAGGTATTCCAATGCCACGACCATGCAAGCGAAGACGCATCTGTGCCGAACCGTCCTGTGACCACTTCGGACCCAAGGGCAGCGGCGGCAGTCGTTCCAGATCATCGATTATCATGACGCTGGATGAATTTGAATGCATCCGGCTGATTGATCTGGAAGGAAAAACGCAGGAGGAATGTGCCAGGCAGATGGAAGTCTCCCGCACGACTGCTCAGGCCATCTACGGAAGTGCCAGAAGCAAACTGGCAGAATGCCTGGTAAACGGCAGAGAGCTGAAGATTGAAGGCGGAGACTATATTCTCTGCGACGGAGCCACGCCTGACAGCCGATGCGGACAGGCCTGCTGGCGGCAGCAGATCACGCACACACAACATGATATGGAGGTAACCTCAATGAAAATTGCAGTCACTTATGAAAACGGACAGGTGTTCCAGCATTTCGGACACTGTGAAAACTTTAAGATCTATGAAGTTGAAAACAAGGAAATCAAATCTTCCGCGGTTGTCAATACAAACGGCAGCGGCCACGGTGCCCTGGCCGGCTTCCTGAAAGAACAGAATGTCAGCGTACTGATCTGCGGCGGCATCGGCGGCGGTGCCCGCATGGCACTGGCACAGGCAGGCATCGAACTGTTCCCGGGTGCATCCGGAGATGCAGATGACTGCGTAGCTTCCCTGCTGGCCGGCAATCTTTCCTACAATCCGGACACCGTATGCAGTCACCACCACGGAGACAGTCATGACTGCGGCCATGATTGTGGTCACCATGGAGAGGGACAGGCCTGAGCTGCATAAAAAGAATTTGAGGGTTTGTTTCCCGCTCCATTTCGGAGCAAGAAGCAAACCCTCTTCAAAAACATGCTACCCTTCCATTTGTCTTCCCAGAAATCCGGCTGCCGTATTGACCAGCTTTATTTCCATCTCACCAAATTTTCCCTTATTCTCCCGGCTCAGAAGCGCCACCGCACCGATTGCATCTCCCTCACAGATGATTGGCGCTACAGCCTGATATGTCACACCTTCAATCTCTTCGGAGGCAATCGGCACAAACTGCTTGTCATCCCTGGATGCCACCACGGTCTCACGTTCATGAATCAGATGCTCCAGCTGCTTGCTGATGGTTTTCTGAAGCAGATCCTTTTTGGGACCTCCTGCTACCGCGATGATCTGATCCCGATCGGTGATACAGACCATCATGCCGGTTGACTGCGCCATGGACTCCGCATACTGCAGAGCAAATGCCGTCAGTTCCACCATCGGCGAATATTTCTTCAGGATAATCTCGCCTTCCCGATCAGTAAAAATTTCCAGCGGCGTACCTTCTCTGAGACGAAGTGTTCTGCGTATCTCTTTTGGAATTACAACACGGCCAAGGTCGTCGATTCTTCTCACAATTCCTGTAGCTTTCATAACCTTTTCATTCCTCCTGTAGTTTTCGCTGTTTTCCATATCAGGTGATGTAGAGTTAGTATGTGGAAAAACAGAAAGATTATACAAGAGAAAAATGTTGAAAAACAGGCATCTCAGCCGCCGTTCTCCATCAAAATCCGCATCATCTCTTCCTTTGTATACTCGCTGAGCCTGACCTCATGTCCGTCCACCCAGATCGTCGGAATCTGTTTCACATGCAGTGTATTCCTGGAATAAGCAGTTGCGGCCTTTTCTTCTTCCCGATACGCGCCATCCTCCAGTGCTTTTCGGTATTCTCCCGCGTCCAGTCCCACTTCTTCTGCAAGCTTCACAAGCACTTCCGAATCTCCGATATCGAGTTCTTCGATAAAATATGCACGATACATCCGCCGTGCATAGGCATTGCCCAGACCTTTGGTCTTTGCATAATGCCAGCCTTCCCATGCCAGTCTCGTGTAAGGGCGCGGAACCACATGCGGCGGGAATTTCACATCGAGCCCAAGCTGCGCCACCGGCACATCCAGTACCTTGTAATGCTCATGCCGAACCGGGTCATGATAGGTATCGATCCGTTCCGCCGGCTCTTCTGTCAGTTCCATGGGCCAGAAACGGATCTCCGCCTCCACTCCGGTCTCTTCCATTGCCTGACGCAATGCTTCTTCTGCCACAATACAAAACGGACAGACAAAATCCGTTACAAAAAAAATATCACGCATCGTTTTATCCTCCATGCGTACAGTATAAAACGCGGAAAGATGCCTGTCAAATCTTTCCGCGTTCCATAATTCACTTATGATTTATTTTTCATCCTTCATCGGCGCACTCATTTCTCCCGTGCTGCGTAGATCTGCACATACCCCAGCTCCGTCTCCCGCACAATCTGTTCGATTTCATCACGCACATCTCCGGCAAACTGATAATCCGCATCCGCCTCAAACCGTACACAGGTGCCGCAGGAAGAGCTCAGGTTTCTCGGCACCGGCATCAGCTGCGGCTTCTGAATCCCGGAAAGCGCCTCGCGTTTAAACCGGATTGCCCCGAAATGAGAATAAAATGTCGCTATATAAATCATCCGTATCTCCGTTTACTTGAAAATTCTCAGCGTATACGCCTCTCCATCCTGTGTAACTTCCACCTGATAGCCGTTGTGCTTCGCAAACCGCGTCACATTCTCCAGCGCCGTACGGTTGTCCACCAGCATTTCATACTCTGCTGCTTTGGAATCCATGGCCTTCTTAATCATAATCACCGGTTCCGGACAGGAACGTCCTCTGGCATCAATCATCTCTTATCCTCACTTTCCACTCTATTTTTCAGAAGCTTTTGTATTGGCGACGGCAATCATCAGAACCACAATCATTCCTATGATCACACCGATTTTACCATTAGCAGTCGGGCCTTCTCCGGAAGAAGCAAGGGAGAAATTGTGCGCAAACGCAGCGCCCACTGCCAGTCCAAGCACCGCTGCCGCAGAATCCGCATTGCCTTCCCCGGACAATACCAGCTGACGCAGCGGACATCCGCCCAGAAGTACGCAGCCAAAACCGGCCAGCAGCATGCCAAGCAGGTTCCACAGACCATCCGTATGCGCAATCGGCTGCCCCGCAAATCCCGGATGGAAATTGCCGGTTGCTGCATTCACTGCAAGCGCAGCAGCGAAAATTGCCACAAATCCGCACAACAGCTTCCACTCACGGAACAATACCGCATCACGGATACCGCCTACCATGCAAAGACGTGTCTTCTGCGCCATAATTCCCACCGCGAGACCGGCACCCAGAGAAAGAGCTGCCGCCGCATGCTTGGCACCCGGACCACCGCCTGCTTCCGTGAAAAAGATAAACGCCGGAGCCATCACCAGCAAAATCAGAATCGCTGCCTGAATCAGCACCAGCCATGCACCTTCCAGCTTCGGCAGAGCGTAGGTTCTCTTCAGCGAGTAACCACGGTTCAGGAAAAACACGCCGCAGAGAATTCCAAGGACAAAGCCTGCCAGCCCCAGCAGGGCATTGCCGTCTCCTCCCGCCAGACGCAGAATCATACGGAACGGACAGCCAAGGAACATCAGACATCCGATCATGACAAAAAATCCCAGCACAAACCGGGTAATTGGTGAAGAACCTCCGCGCGGTGCAAACTCGTGGCTGACCAGCGCGGCTGCAAATGCCCCAAGTACCAGCCCCGGGATCTCCGGTCTCAGATACTGCACGGCTGCTGCCCGGTGCAGTCCCAGAGCACCGGCCGTATCACGGATAAAGCATGCAATGCAAAAGCCCATGTTCACCGGATTTCCGGCAATCACAAGTGCCGCCGCAATCACACCGATCACCAGTCCAGCCGCAAGGATTGTCATTTTTTCATTTGCTTGTTTCATAACAGGAATCCCCCCATTCATTTGTTTACTTTTATTTTACCGGTTCTTTCCAGCTTCGTAAAATTGATTTATTGACAGTTTTTTATTGTGTTTATAATATTTATCAATAAATCATGAAAAATCTATTGTCTGACGGTCAGATAATCCGTATACTGTCTATAAGAAGAACAAGGAGATTCGAAATGAAACAGATTTACCTGGATAACGCCAGCACCACATTTCCCAAACCAGACTGCGTGGCTGACGCAGTGGGTGATTTTATCAGAAACTGTGGTGTCAACATCAACCGCGGCACTTATGAGGCCGCCTACAACACGGAAGAAATGGTTTTTGAAACCAGACAGCAGCTCTGTGAGCTCTTTCATTACCCGGACTGTAAAAATGTGATCTTCACCCCCAACGTGACAACCAGTCTGAATATAGCAATCAAAGGACTGCTCCTCCCCGGAGATCATGTGCTGACTTCCTCTATGGAACACAACGCCGTAATGCGCCCTCTGACACAGCTGCTGGATGACGGCATCACCTTTGACCGGATTCCATGCAGTGCAGACGGAACACTGCTGTCCGATACCATGGAAGCTCTGATTCGTCCGAATACCAGAGCCCTGATTCTGACCCACGCCTCCAATGTCTGTGGAACCATGCTGCCACTAAAAGAAGCGGGCGATTTCTGCCGCAGACATCACCTGCTTTTTATTGTCGACGCGGCGCAGACTGCCGGTGTCTTTCCGATCGATATGGAAGCAATGCACATTGACGTTCTCTGCTTCACAGGACACAAGGGACTGATGGGACCTCAGGGAATCGGCGGCATGATCATCCGTGATGAGGCCGCATCCGCCATTCGCCCTCTGATCAGCGGAGGCACCGGGAGCCTGTCTCATCTGGAAGAGATTCCGGAATTTCTTCCGGACCGGCTGGAACCCGGCACGCTGAATCTGCCCGGGATCGCCGGGCTGCATGCTTCCCTGCATTTCATCCGCCGGACCGGCATGGATGTCATACGCAAACATGAGCTGGAACTGACCGACCAGTTTCTGTCCGCGCTCAGGGAGTTGAACCACATCCGCTTACTTGGAAAACGGACGACAGAAGGACGCACCGGTGTTGTCTCGATACAGGTCAAAGGTCTGGACAGCGCGCAGGCCGCATTTCTGCTGGAACAGCAGTCCGGCATCATGACCCGCGTAGGCCTGCACTGTGCGCCCGGCGCACACAAAACCCTGAATACCTTTCCGGAAGGTACGATACGATTTTCTTTCGGATTTTTCAACACGGCAGAAGACGTGGACACCGCTGTCCGGGCGCTTCGCGCTTTCGCCGATTATAGGGAGAACTGACATATGGAATTTCGACAATTAGAAGCATTCTGTGCCATCGTGGAATGGGGCAGTTTCTCAGAAGCAGCCAGACATCTGTACATCACTCAGCCAACGATCAGCAATCACATTACCAGCCTGGAGAAGACACTGAATACCCGTCTTCTGGACCGCACCACCAAATCACTATCGCTGACCGAAGACGGCAGACAGTTTTACGAATATGCCCGCAACCTGATCCGGCTCCGGGAAAAAACGCTGCAGACCTTTGACAAGACCCGCAGCAATATCATTGAACTGGGGGCATCCTCCATCCCATCCGCATACATCCTGCCGGAGATTCTGTCTGCGTACCGGGAGAAAATGCCGGAAATCATTTTTGATGTCACTCAGTCCGACAGTCAGGGGATCCTGAAAGAACTGCGGACCGGCAACCTGGATATCGGGATCACGGGAAGCCACCTTTCCGACGAGCATTTCTGCTGCACGCCGATTTATCACGATGAAATGGTTCTGGTGACTCCCAACACCCCTTATTATCAAAAGCTCAAGAACGAGCATGCCTCCTTAAACCGTCTCCTGCAGGAACCGTATCTGATGCGGGAAAATGGTTCCAATACCCGCAAGCATGCGGAACAGTTTCTGGAATCCATGGGATTCGACAACACATGTCTGCACATTGCTGCCTATATGAACGATCTGGAGTCCATCAAACAGTCCATCATATACGGACTTGGTATCTCCATCCTGTCCAAAAAAGTCACAAAGGATCTGGAGAAGGATCACTGTGTGCTGACTTTTCCGCTTTCCGATACTGAAGTTTCCAGGAACTACTACCTGATCTATCGAAAAAGCAGGATTATCAGCCGGCAGCTGTGGGATTTCCTGAAATTTGTGGAGCATTATCACTTTACCGGAACATTATGACCGCTGCTTTTCCCCCAGCATCTCTACAATGGTTTTTTCCGTTCCTACCATGCCGGGAACAGCGATTCTTCCCATATTTCGCATGGTCTCTTCCGGTGTCTTTCCGTTGATTCCATGGACGGAATGAATATATACACCCTGCATCGCCATTTCCACAGACTGATAAGCCGCATCTACAGCTACAATTCCTTTCATGGTGCAGCCCTGGTTGCCGCCGTCGCAGATCATACCGGTAATACTGCTCGCCATATTCTGGATGGTTCTGGTCATTACTTCCGCATCTCCGCCCCGCAGAAACACCAGACCACACGCCATGCCGGTTCCTGCCGCAATCGCACAGCCGCAGAACGCAGACAGTTTACCAGAATATTCCTTGATATACATACACAGCAGGTAACTCAGGGCGGTTGCACGAAGCAGTGCTTCACGGGTGTATCCGCCGACCTGATAAGCCGCATACAGCGGCATGGTTGCAATGATACCGTGTGCGCCGGAGCCGGTGATGCTCATGGCCGGCCGGGACAGCCCGATCACACGGGCTTCAATCGCCGCATTGCAGAGCAGGGACGCTGTTTTCTGCTCATCCTCCGAAATGATCACTCCGCCGTTTCTGGCGAGAAGATAAGGCGCATAGGTGGTCCGCGGACTGCCGATTCCTTCTTCAAACAGCTTCCAGTTGAGCTCATATGCTTCATCTATAAAACGAATCTCCTCGATCGGAACTGTTTTCACATACTGTACCATCTGCTCCAGTGTATACCGATGGATCGGATGCACGCCTTCCTGCTGCACTTTCTCCCCGCTTTCCTTCGAAAATACGACCCTGCTGTTCTCCGTAATCTCTACAATATTCGTGTGGGCATCCCGGATGATCACAGAACTCTCACTGTTTTCTCCTGTCACCTTTGCTTCTATGAAGATCCGGCTGGAAATTTCACTCATATCCACCGTGATTTTTCCGTCATCCACCATCTGACAGGCCATCACCTCATCTTCCTGTGTGATTCCTTCCAGACATTCCAGCCCTTTCTCCGGATCAGCCGCCACAGCTCCAAGCGCCGCCGCATAATAATTGCCCACCTTACTGCTGCCCGGAATCCCGCAGGTAAAGGCATTTTTAAACATACCGCTGTTCAGCCGCAGAGACACGTGCTGAACCGTTCCCTGTATATGTTTTCTCGCTGTAGATACTGCAAAAGCGATCGCACCCGGCTCAGTCACACCGAGTGCGGGCTTCATATCGTTCCTGATTAACTCTGTCAGAACATGCATTCCTGTCTCCTTATTTCTTCAAAACCTCATTCAGATCCATGGTAACAGTGCCATCTTCACAAATCATACACGGAACGCCAAGACGCTCAGTTCCACGGATTTCCGCATAAATTTCATGGGTTTCACGCAGTTTCAAATATGCTTTCAGATCCGCATGACAGGACAGAATATCCTTAAAATCCACTTCCGCACCTGCTGCGGTCAGCTGATTTAACGCTGCCAGGGTATCCGGGCAAAGATGACTTCCAATTACTGTAACTTTCATAGTATGAATCTCCTTCTTATTTTATCATATTGGCTTCTTTGTGAGCCAGTCTTTTCCTTCCACAATCCGCGCGATGATCATAGACGCAATCGTGTCTCCGGACGCGTTGAGGCAGGTTGCCGCCGGATCAACCAGAAATCCGATCGTTGCAATCAGCGGGAATGCCTCCCCCGGGAAACCAAACAGACTGACAATCAGCATCTCTCCGACCAGTCCGCCGCCCGGAGCTCCGGACAGTACAAATGCACTCATGACTGCCACTGCAATTGCCATCAGATAAGTGCTCACACCGGTAAACGGCATCTGGAACACGCCGAACAGAAATGCGATTTTTGTAATAGAGGACAGAACCGAACCGTCCATATGCATAGTTGCTCCCATCGGCAGTACGATATTGCTGATATCTTCATCGGCACAACGATCGTAAACATCAGGTTAATAAAAATATCACCCAGCGGTGCAAGTATGGTGGCTTTCTCCCCAAGTACCAGTCCAAGGATTGCTCCTGTGATAATTCCTGCCAGCAGAATCAGTGGGAAACGATAGCTCTCCCAGATTTTCTTCTTGTCCATATGTTCTCCTTTGTACAATTTTACATTGTTTTATCTTTTGTATTTTTCAAACGTTTTTCTTCTGTATATAATTTTTATGATTACAGCGCATCTACCGCATCTTTCAGCTGCTTCAGCGCTTTCTGAAGCGTTGCCCGCGGACATGCTGCATTCAGTCTCATGTACCCGGTCAGACTGCGTCCAAACGTATAACCTTCATTCAGACCAATCCCTGCTTTATGGATCATGAAGTCGCGCAGTTCTTCATTGCTCATCCCCAATCCCCTGCAGTCCAGCCATACCAGATAAGTCGCATCCGGCACATTTGGTTTGATCTTCGGAATATTCGCCTCGCAGTATTCTTTGATGTAATCAAAATTGCCGGAAATATACTCCAGAAGCTGTTCCAACCACTCTTCCCCTTCCCGATAGGCAGCCTCCATGGCAACAGAACTGAATGCATTGTTGCGGTGAATATCCATACTCCCCCAGAAAGTATCAAATGCCTGTTTCATCTCCCTATTCGGAAAAATTGTCGTAGATGCCTGCAGACCGGCCAGATTAAACGTCTTGGTCACAGATACACAGGTGATAATATGTTTCGCAATCTCATCCGAAAGCGTTGCCGTCGGCGTATGCTTTTTCCCATGAAAAATCAGATCGGAATGGATCTCATCGGAAATCAACAGCACATTATTGGCAATGCAGATCTCTGCCATACGTTTTAACTCTTCCGGTTTCCATACAATGCCCAGCGGGTTATGAGGATTGCACAGAAGAAACATCCTACATTCTTTCACTTTCTTTTCAAAATCTTCAAAATCAATGGTCCAGACTCCGTCCTGTTCCACCAGCTGATTTTCCACTACCTGACGGTTACTGGCTTCCGTAATATCATAGAACTCGGAATATACCGGTGTCTGAATCAGGATCTTATCTCCCGGTTTACTGAAGATTTTTACCATTCCTGCCATGGCCGGCACCACACCCAGACTCCAGCTCATCAGAGAAGGATCCGTTTCCCAGTTATTTCTCTTTCTCTCCCACTCCTGTACCGCTTCAAAATAGCTGTCCGGTCTGGAAGTGTAACCCCAGATGCCCTCCTCCGCTTTTTTTACGCAGGCATCAATAATCGGCTGCGCCGTGCGGAAATCCATATCCGCAACCCAGAGCGGGATCACATCTGCCGTTCCGAATTTCTTGATTCTCTCATCGTATTTGGAAGAACGGTTCTGGCTGCGGTCAATTACCTCATCAAAATTGTACTTCATAATGGATATCACCCTTTCTTGTATTTCTTATGCTTTTATATATAGCATATTCCATGCCAACTTTTCAGAAAGGGAATTTTCTCTGATTTTCCCTGTATTTTTTGCAATTCTGCGGTTGTGGGCTTTTTAATTATTGGTTATAATGGTTTTCATCTATGTTTTAACCAATTATTATATGGTCAAAAAAATCCCCCGAAACCATTATGGTTTCAGAGGAATGTTCCTTCCCGATACTGCAGCCAGCATGCTCTTCCTTCCTGCGTAATCCTGCTTCCGCCCCTTCCCCGGCCGCTCACGATATATCCCTGCCCTGCCATCTCCTGTAAAACATCGCGAATCCGCTTCTGGGAAATCGGAAGGCGCCGCGCTTTCGCAATCTGAAGCAGTTTCTCACGTCCGATAAACTGCCCCTCCTCGGCCGCCTGATACAGCTGCTCCATAACAAACCAGTAAGGTTCCGTCTCTCTGCCGTGACACACAGCCTCCGGTTTCCTTACTTCATCCGGCCTTTCAAATTTCACAGCCGTTTCTTTTTTGTCGGACATTCTCATTTTTTCCATAGTAGGCGGCAGATCTTCCAGCTCCACCAACTGCTTACCTGTGTAATTAAAATACTCCACTGCATTATGAAGCTCCCGGATATTTCCCGGCCATGGATATTCCAGCAGAAACCGTCTGGTATGTTCAGACAGCTCAAAGGTTCCGTTCAATTCCTTTTTAAACTGTTCCATCAGCAAAAAAATATCTTCTCCACGTTCTCTCAGCGGCGGCAGAACCACAGTCAGCGCGTTCAGCCGGTAATACAGATCCTTCCGAAAGCTTCCGTCCTCCACCTTCTGTTCCAGAGACTCATTGGTCGCCGCTACAATCCGTACATCGACACGGACAATGCTTCCGCCGCCAACCCGCATGACTTCTCCTTCCTGCAGTACGCGCAGAAGCTTCACCTGCATGGCAAGGCTCATTCCCTCCACCTCGTCCAGAAACAGCGTTCCCCGATGAGCAAATTCAAACAGCCCCGGACGTCCGCCTTTCCTCGCGCCGGTAAATGCCCCTTCTTCGTATCCAAACAGCTCACTTTCCAGAAGATTCTCCGGCATCGCTGCCACATTGATTGCAATAAACGGACCCTCCGCGCGCCTGGATGCCTGATGAACTGC
This sequence comes from Lachnospiraceae bacterium, assembly GCA_022776445.1. GTDB lineage: Bacteria > Bacillota > Clostridia > Lachnospirales > Lachnospiraceae > Brotaphodocola. The sequence goes on along the minus strand of JALFHZ010000130.1, from coordinate 15,404 downwards.
ATGTGCCATCAGTTCTTTTCCGGTACCTGTTTCGCCTACAATCAACACCGGACTCTCTGTAACCGCCATCTTTTTCAGAATTGCTTTAGTCCGGCAAATCGATGCTGATGCTCCGATCACATCATCAAATGTGTATTTGGCATAATGCCCCTTCTGCAGCAGCTGCCTGCGCAGTTCATTCTGTCTGGACTCCAGTTCATTGAACCGCTGCAGCGTCGCAAATGCACCGATGCACTCTCCTTTACGCAGTACCGGAACAACCGCAATGGAAATATTTGCACCGAAAAGCTTCGTCACATGGGCCTGCACTTCCTTCTTTTCTTTCAACACCTGATAAAACGGAATATAGGGGAATACATCCTCGCCCCGTTTTCCCAGCGTCAGTTCTTCCGACACCTTCGTGATCTGACATGCTTTTTTGTTGCATGCAAAAATCTCTCCGGTCTCATTTACACCAATCAGTCCTTCATCCAGAATTTCCATCAAAATATGGAACCGGCTCTCCAGATTTCTGGAACGGGCAAACATCTGATCAAAGCTGTAGTTTCTGGTCGCCATAGAGCGGAAATACTCCTGAAATGGCTCCGTCTCCAGCAGATGCTCCAGTCCCAGACGCAGAGCGATCTCAATCATCATCCCCGAAGTACAGGAACGCTGTCCGATATCAATCACGTTTTGAACCGATTCCGGCACATAACGCGTCTCTGCCGGAGTCACAGCCAGTTCAACCGGTTCTTCCAATACAGCTCCCGGATAAAACGGGATAAACTGCAAATGATTGACCCCCAGAGATGCCAGCTGTGCAATTGCCTCACGCGCCATGGTCTGTGTCATATTGACAAACAGAGCTTTTGTTCCCTTCGGAATCTTCCACAAACGTTCCAGAGTGCTCCACCGAAACGAAACCTCTACCGACATGACCTCACAGTCAATCGGCACATGGCGTGCGACCTCTTCTGCAGAACCATATGCATCCGTGGAAATCACAAACAGATCCGCTCTCGGCAGTTTCCCGGTTGCGGTTCCGTCAAGTACGCTGTAACTGACAATCTCCGTATATCCGCCAAACAGACCTTCCATATCTTTTTTATAAGAAATTCCGGCAAAAGGATCCAACGCTACGACTCTTATCACTTTTTTCACTCGTCATATTCTCCTCTATGATGAAATCTTCTTCGTTTCGCTCTGCTCTCTTGTCCCGTCCTGCTTCCCAGCCAGTGCCTCAAGCCCTTCCAGAATTGTTTTCGCCTGCTCAATCATGGCACTGCAGTCTTTATTCTTATGTTTCCGGTCAATATACTGAAAATACGGGATGTCCGTCATCTGAAATCTCAGTGCACCGCCAAACTGTTCCACCAGCCCCGGAATGCCGGCAGTATCCAGCTTCGCTTTCTGATACATCGTCAGACGGATTTCCTGACGATTAATCTTGACCTCCGTTACATAAGCGCGGTGTGCAGCTGCTTTCAGGGAAGCCACCACCAGCAGATTGTCCACCGGACGCGGAATATCTCCGAAACGATCCAGCAGTTCATCCTGCATATCCATGTATTCTTCTTCGTTTTCAATACCGGAAATTCTTTTGTAAATGTCCAGTTTCTGATACTCGTTTTTGATGTAGGAGGATGGAATGTACGCATCGATATCGCATTCCACGACAGAAGCAAAATCTTCTGCTTCATCTCGCTGTCCTTTCAGAGCCTGAACTGCCTGATTCAGAAGCTTACAGTACAGATCATAGCCAACCGCTTCCATATGACCGTGCTGCTCGGCTCCCAGCACATTGCCGGCACCGCGGATTTCCAGATCCCGCATGGCAATCTTGATGCCGGATCCCAGTTCTGTAAATTCCCGGATCGCCTGCAGCCGTTTTTCTGCCTCTTCTTTCAGAAGCTTATCCCGCTTGTACATCAGAAAAGCATAGGAAGTGCGGCTGGAACGTCCTACACGTCCCCGCAGCTGATACAACTGGGACAATCCCATCTGATCGGCATCATGGATGATCATGGTATTGGCATTGGGGATATCCAGCCCGGTTTCGATGATGGTTGTGGAAACCAGTACATCAATATCTCCACTGATAAAGTCAAACATGATCTTCTCCAGCTGATGTTCCCGCATCTGTCCGTGCGCGAACACAACCGTCGCGTCCGGCACCAGCTCCTGCACATGTGCCGCCACCTCTTCAATGTCCTTGACACGGTTGTAGACATAATAAACCTGCCCGCCCCGGGACATTTCCCGGTTGATGGCTTCCCGGATCATCTCATCGTTGAATTCCATTACATAGGTCTGAATCGGCACACGGTCCACCGGCGGCTCTTCCAGCACACTCATATCGCGGATTCCCACCAGGCTCATATGAAGCGTCCGCGGAATCGGAGTTGCCGTCAGTGTCAGAACATCCACATTTTCCTTCAGCTGCTTGATCTTTTCCTTATGCGCCACACCAAAACGCTGCTCCTCATCGATGATCAGAAGTCCCAGATCCTTGAACATCACATCCTTGGACAAAACCCGGTGCGTACCGATCACAATATCAACCTGTCCTTTTTTCAGGTCCGCAATGGTTTTCTTAATCTCCGCAGGAGTCCGGAACCGTGACATCAGATCCACACGCACCGGAAAGTCCTTCATACGCTGCTGAAAGGTATTGTAATGCTGCTGCGCAAGGATCGTTGTCGGCACCAGATAAACCACCTGTTTGCTTTCCTGTACTGCCTTAAACGCTGCACGGAGCGCAATCTCCGTTTTGCCATATCCCACATCTCCGCAGATCAGGCGATCCATGATTTTGCGGCTTTCCATATCGCTCTTCACCGCATCTATGGCATCCAGCTGATCTTCCGTCTCGTCATAGGGGAACAGTTCCTCAAACTCCCGCTGCCATACCGTATCCTCGCCGTACTGGAATCCTCCGTTCTGCTGACGGGCTGCATACAGCTTCACCAGATCTTTAGCAATCTCTTTGACCGCATGCTTCACCTTTGTCTTGGTCTTATTCCACTGGTCTCCGCCCAGCTTATTCAGCTTCGGCGCTTTTGCATCCGCACCGGCATATTTCTGAATGCCGTCCAACCGGGTCGCCGGAAGATAGAGATTGCCGCCGTCCGCATATTCAATCTTCAGGTAATCCTTGACCACCCGGTCCCGTTCGATCTTCTCGATTCCCCGATAAATGCCCAGACCGTGTTCCTCATGAACCACGTAATCTCCGATGGAAAGTTCCGCAAAGCTCTGGATTTTTTTCCCCTCATAGGAAGTCTTTTTCCGCCTGCGCTTCTTCCGTTCCGCTCCGAACATATCCCCTTCCGTGATCACCACAAACTTGATCTGCGGATACTCAAAACCGCGGTGCAGATTGCCGAACGTCACAAGAATCTCTCCCGGCTGCACCTGACGTTCCCCGTCATCGGGGCAGAATGCACTCAGTTCATATTCCCGAAGATCTCCGGCCAGTCGGCTCGCTCTTGTCCGGGAACCGGAAAGCAGAATCACACGATAACGTTCCTTCTTCCACCGCTGCAGATCCTTAATCAGTATCTCGAAGCTGTTCTGGTAAGAGTTGACATTCTTGACGCTGATGCTGTATTTTGACTTTACCGTCATTCCGGGAAGTTTCTGTTCCAGTCCGGTCAGATACAGGGTATTATCCCGCTGCATCCGCGCCAGCACTTCCACAGTCGGATACAGAAGAGCAGTCTGTCCGGGAAGCAGATATCCCTTTTCCAGCCGGTGCATCATACTCTCACGAAACTCCAGTTCAACCGCTTCCCCCTTTTCCCTCAGGCGAGCCGGTTCATCCAGAAGAATCATACTGTCTGCCGGATCAAAATAATCCAGAAACGACATGGTCTGATCACTGAAATATGAGAGAAAAGAATCCAGACCGTCAACTTTACCGCCGGCTTCCACATTTTCTGTCAATTCCCGGATAATCGTCATGATCCGATAGGCTTCCTCCGTCTTCATCTGCTCCCGAAGTGCCTTTTCGTAGGCTTTTTCTTCTTTACGGATTTTCTCCACACCTTTTGCCAGCTGCCGTTTTGTCAGAACCATTTCCGTGGCCGGATAAATATCCATGCAGTCCAGCTGTTCAATGGAACGCTGACTCTCGGGATCAAAACTGCGGATCGAATCCACCTCCGTATCCCACAGTTCAATTCGAACCGGCTGTTCTTCCGTCAGTGGAAAAATATCCAGAATTCCGCCGCGCACGGAAAACTGTCCCATTCCGTCCACCTGCGGCAGATGCTCGTAGCCCAGTTCCGTCAGGCGCTCCTTCCACACATTCAGATCCAGTTCCTGCCCGGTTTCCACATGAAGAATCTGGCTGCGCAGCTGCGCCAGAGGCAGCAGATGATCCATCAGACCATCCAAAGTCGTTACAATCACGCCGGTATCATCTTCCAGAAGATGACGCAAAACCTGCACCCGCTGCCGGGTGATTAGATTTCCGTGAATATCTGCACTGTAAAACAGCAGATCCTTCGCCGGGTACAGCCACACATCCGGGCGAAAACACCCAAAGTCATCATAAATTTCCTTCGCTCTGGAATCATCATAGGTCACTACCAGTTTCCACGGAATCTCGTTCCGGATCTCCTGCATCAGATGCACCTTCTGAGAATCCAGACATCCGCTGACCTGAACCGGTCCCCGCCGCTTTTCCAGGCTCTGATTCAATTCCTCATATTCAACTAATTCTGTTAACGGATTTGCAAATACTCTGCTCATGCTCTGCTCCTGTCTGTTATGGTCCGTCACTCGTCTGCTTTCTTCTTCGTATTGTAATGATTCATAGCACGTTCTGCACCATCCGTCATCATACTCACAGCCGCCTCAGCTGCTTCCCGAAATGCCTCATCCATCTGCTTCTGTTCTTCCGGTGAAAAACGGCTCAGCACATAATCTGCCAGGTCCATACGCGGCGGCTTTGCTCCCACGCCGACCTTGATCCGCGGAAACTCCTGTGTCCCAAGCTGCGCAATAATATTTTTGATTCCATTATGTCCTCCCGCACTTCCTTTCAACCGGATACGAAGCTGCCCCGGATCCAAACTGATATCATCATAAATAACAATCATATCCTGCGGTTCAATTTTATAATAATCTGCTGCTGCCCGAAGACTCTCACCGCTCAGATTCATAAAGGTCTGCGGCTTTACCAGAAGCACCTTCTGGCCTTCAATCACACCCCTGCCGCAAAGTGCCTTATGCTTCTTCTCACTGACATCGATGCGATATCTGTCGGCCAGTACATCAATCACAGAAAAACCTACATTGTGCCTTGTTTTATCATATTCCCTGGTTGGATTTCCAAGTCCTGCTATCAGATACATAGTTTCTTTTCCTTTCTTTTCTCAACGCACCAAAAGCGCTAATTTTCTTCCCCCGGGGGGTGAAAACTAACGCTGATGGTGTAATTACTGATAAGTTGCTTATGCCCGCAATGCCTCCAGCTGCTGCTCTGTCTTCTTCATCTTCTGTTCCCAGATATCAATGTCCAGAATCAATGCTCCCTCAACCAGAGTCATATTACCGGCAGCGACATTGTCATTGATACTGCCTATTATATCATGAGTCATCAGCCTTTTCAATGCTTCCAGATTTTCCCTGGTGCGCTGCCCTGTTCGCTTTATATCAATCATAAAATCCCCCGTTGTCTCATTTCATTAAATATGTTACCATATATCTAGCTGTTTTCATACACAATATCTTATTTTCATGAAGGAGCTGACAATACGTGAATACAAACCATTTTGATGTCATTATCATCGGTGCCGGGCCCTCCGGTATCTTCTGCGCGTACGAACTGATTGAGAAACGTCCGGATCTGAATATCCTGATGATTGAGAAGGGACGCCCCATTGAGAAACGTGTCTGTCCGAAACGTACCACCAAAGTCTGCGTCGGCTGCAAGCCATGCTCCATCACCACCGGATTTGCAGGTGCAGGAGCATTTTCCGACGGTAAACTGTCTCTGTCCCCGGATGTAGGCGGAAACCTTCCGGAGATTCTCGGATATGACAAGGCACTGGAGCTGATTCGTGAATCAGATAACATCTATCTGAAATTCGGCGCAGATACCAGTGTATATGGCATTGATAAACAGAATGAGATCGAAGAAATCCGCCGCAAAGCCATCACGGCCAACCTGAAGCTGATCGAATGCCCGATCCGTCATCTCGGCACAGAGGAAGGCTACAAGATCTACACACGCCTGCAGAATCATCTCCAGGATAAGGGAATCCACATGGAATTCAACACCATGGTCAAAGACATTCTGATCGAAAACGATCAGGTGCAGGGTGTCGTAACCGACAAAGATGAAGTTTATTATGCCCCCGAGGTCGTTGCTGCCATCGGCCGCGAAGGCTCCGACTGGTTCAGCCACATCTGCGATGATCACGGAATCGAGACACAGGTCGGAACGGTTGATATCGGTGTCCGCGTGGAGGTCCGTGATGAGGTTATGAAATTTCTCAATGAAAATCTGTATGAGGCCAAACTGGTCTACTACACCCCTACTTTCGACGACAAAGTCCGCACCTTCTGTACCAATCCGTCCGGCGAAGTGGCAACCGAATACTACGAAAACGGTCTGGCCGTGGTCAACGGACACGCTTATAAGTCCAAGGAATTCAAGACCCACAATACCAACTTTGCGCTTCTGGTATCCAAAAACTTCACAAAGCCGTTCAAGACTCCCATCGAATACGGCAAACATATCGCCCAGCTTTCCAACATGCTGTGCGACGGCAAGATTCTGGTACAGACCTTTGGCGATTTCCAGCGCGGCCGGCGTACTACAGAAGAACGCCTCTGCCGCAACAATCTGATTCCGACTCTGAAGGATGCCGTTCCCGGCGACCTTTCCCTGGTATTCCCACACCGCATTATGGTGGATATCAAGGAAATGATCCTTGCACTTGATAAAGTCACCCCAGGTATCGCCAGTGATGAAACACTGCTTTACGGCGTGGAAGTCAAGTTCTACTCCAACAAAGTCGTGGTCAATTCCGACTTTGAGACCAGCATCCACGGACTTCGCGCAGTCGGAGACGGTGCTTCCGTAACACGCGGACTTCAGCAGGCTTCCGCAAACGGAATCAGCGTTGCACGGAGCATTCTGGCTAAACAGTAACACTGTTTTCAGACAAAAAACAGGTTCGAATCCCACATGCACCCGTGGAATCCGAACCTGTTTTTCACAATCCTCTATTCTGTTACAGCACCTTGTCCAGGAAGCTTCGCGCACGCTCCGTCTCCGGATTCCCAAAAAACACATCCGGAGCCGCATCTTCCAGGATCTTTCCTTCATCAATAAAGCAGATCCGGTCTGCGACCTCTCTTGCAAAGCCCATCTCATGTGTTACCAGAGCCATGGTGATGCCGGTATGTGCCAGTTCTTTGATAACCTCCAGAACCTCTTTTACCATCTCCGGGTCCAGCGCACTGGTCGGCTCATCAAACAGCATGATCTGCGGCTCCATCGCCAGTGCACGTGCAATGGCAATACGCTGCTTCTGCCCGCCGGAAAGCTTACCCGGATACGCAGCTGCCTTCTCCGTAAGACCGACCATTTTCAAAAGTTCCATGGCTTTTTCCTCTGCAGCTGCCTTCTCCAGTCCATTGACCTTGACAGGTGCATAGATCATATTTTCCATCACGGTCATATGTGGAAACAGATTGAAATGCTGGAACACCATGCCGATGTTTTTACGGATCGCCTGAATATCTGTCTTCGGAAGCGTAATATCTTTTCCTTCAATCAGCACCTGACCGCTGGTCGGACGTTCCAGAAGATTCATGCAGCGCAGAATCGTGGACTTGCCGGAACCGGACGGGCCGATCAGGGTCACGACCTGACCTTTTTCAATTTTCAGATTGATGCCTTTCAAAACTTCAAGATTTCCAAAGCTCTTATGTACATCACGAAACTCGATCACTTCTGTTCACCCACCCTTCCAGACGGCTCGCAAACGCCGACAAAATCATAACCATGACATAATAGATCAGTGCAATCACCAGATACGGTTCAAAGAACCGGAACGTCATAACGGTGATCTGATCTGCTGCACGCAGCAGTTCTACCGCACCGATATAGGAAAGAATCGAGGACTCTTTCAAAAGTGCAATCATCTCATTCACCAGACTGGGCAGTACATGCTTGACCGCCTGCGGGAGAATAATGTCTTTCATCATATCGCGGTACCCAACGCCCAGAGACATGGCCGCTTCATACTGCCCCTTATCCACACCCATGATTCCGCCGCGGAAAATCTCTGAAATATATGCCGCGGAATTCAGCGAGAACGTCAGAATACCGGACTGTGTTGTCGTCAGCGTCATACCGATCAGCTGAGGAAGTCCAAAGTGCACGATACATAACTGAACCAGCAGCGGCGTTCCCCGGAAAATGGATGTATAAAACCTGCCGAACCACACAAGAGGCTTACAATTGCTGATCTTTACCAGCGAAAGCAGCACGCCCAGCAAAAATCCCAGCACAGCGCAGATCGCAGTCATCTTGACTGTCATCAAAGCACCGTGATATAAAAATGGCCAATACTGCCAGACACAGCTAAAATCAAGATTCATATCTTACTCCTTTGCAATTCTTCCTCAAACCCGATCATCAAACAACATTAATCCAGGATAAACTGCTCATTCAGATGATTTTTGATAATCTCATCCAGCTCGCCGTTCTCCATCATCTCTTTCAACGTATTGTTGAATGTCTCATAGTACGGAGACTCCTTCGGGAATCCGATTGCAAAACAGTCATCTGTCTTTTCCAGCAGACTCATGGACAGTGTATCATTGTTCTTCAGGAACTCAGACGCACCTGCGCCGTCGATGATGCAGGCATCCGCACGTTTGCTCTTTACTTCCTCGATGCAGGCCGGGCTGCCCTGAATACCAACAGCCTCTACGTTTTCAATGCTCTCAGCAACCTGCTGGTAGTTGGTGCCAAATACATAAGCAACCTTCTTGCCTGCTAAAGATGCCAGATCCGGGTAGTTATCCTCAGAACGATAAACGATCGCATTTCTCGGATAGAAAAATACCTCGGTGAAATCCAGGGTCTTCTGACGCTCTTCAGTCGGAGCCATACCGCCGCTGCAGAAATCAATCTGCTTTGCCTGAATTGCTGCCATCAGGCTCTTGAACGGCATATCAACGAATTCCACGGTACCGCCATTCTTTTCAACAATTGCAGTGATCAGATCAATATTCATACCCACGTACGTTTTGCTTCCATCAGCAGCCATCTCAATGGACTCGTACGGAACAAAAGTCGCAGAACATCCAACCTTGACCGTTGCTCCGTTAAACGGATTATCCGCAGCAGCTTCCTCTGCTGCAGTCGTCTCTTCTGCCTTGGACTCTTCTGCCTTGGTTTCTTCTGCTTTAGACGCTTCTGCCGTTGTCTCTGCCGCTGCCGCCGTAGTTGCAGCCGGTTCTGCCTTGCTGCCGCATCCGGTCAGCATACCGATGGCCAGCATTGCGCTGACTGCCAGTGCCAGTCTCTTCTTCATAATACATTCCTCCTCATTTTCCTCTGAATTCCCGTTCCAAGGGATTGTATATTAATGTAAATAACCGCATCATTATAACATAGCAAAATTCATTTTGCAATCCCTCTTATTGACTTCTCAACGCCTCATGCTATAATCAATCTTACAGTTCAAACGCACTGAAAATAACTTAAGAAAAGGAGGCTCCTATGCCTTATCTGATTGATGGTAAAACAAACGGCCCCGCGCTCACCTGGCCGGGCGGCAAACGGATTGCCGTCATGGTTACATTTGATTTTGACGCTGAATTCCTGCGGATTTCCCGCGCGAAAAGCAAGGGAACATCTATCGGCTTTACCGACTTTTCCCGTGGACAGTACGGCCCCTATGAAGGACTTTCCCGCTGCCTTGACATACTGGATACCACCGGCATCAAATCCACCTTTTTTGTTCCTGGCATTGTTGCAGAACGCTACTCCGATTCTGTCTGCGAGATCCACCGCCGCGGACATGAGATCGCCTGCCATGGCTATCTGCATGAGTCTGTACGCGGCATTTCCCGTGAGGAAGAGGTGCAGATTCTTAACAGAGCGGAGACAGCGCTGGAGCGCATCACCGGACGGAAACCGGTCGGGCACCGTGGTCCGGAGAGCATCATCCATCCATTCACTCCCGGCCTGCTCCGTGAACGCGGATATTTATACAGCTCTTCCATGAAAGACTGTGACTGGCCATATCTCTGGGAGATTGACGGAGAGATGCTTCCTCTCGTAGAACTCCCCTGTGATATCACCATGGACGATTTTACCTATTATTATTTCACCTTCAGCGACCCGGCAGTCCGTGCCATGTACACGAACCGGGAAGTGTTCGGCAACTGGAAACAGGAATTTGACGCACTGGCACTGGAAGGCAACAAGCTCTTTATCCTGAAGCTGCATCCACAGATGATCGGCCGTGCCAGCCGCGCTGCCATGCTGGGAGAACTGATCTCCTATATGCAGGCACACGGTGCCTGGATCACCACCTGTGAAGAAGCAGCTGAATATGTACTCGCACAGTATACCAACTCCATTGCATCATCCGATGCATGCAGAAAGGAGACCACCTTATGATAACCTGGCCAAATAATAAACGGATTGCCGTCATGCTGGCTTTTGATATCGATGCTGAGACCATGTGGACGACACGCGGAGACGGCAATGCCGATCACATCACCAATCTCTCCCGCGGTGCCTACGGCCCCAAGCAGGGTATTCCGCGCATTCTGAATATGCTGGACATCCATCAGGTTCATGCAACCTTTTTTATCCCGGGTGTCATTGCTGAAAAATATCCTCTGGTAGTCAAAGAGATCGCACGCCGCGGACATGAGATCGGCTTTCATGGCTATCTCCATGAGGAATTCACAACTACAACGCAGGAACAGGAAGATGCCACGATGCGTCGCTGCGAAAAGATCATCGAAGATCTGACCGGTCAGCGGATCGTCGGGCACCGGGCACCGGGCGGAGTCCTTCACGATTACAGTCTGAAGCTGTTCCTGGAACATGGCTATATTCACAGTTCCAACTGGCGTGACAGTGACGGCCCGTTCCTGCATCAGATTGACGGCAAACCCGTCCCGATCGTGGAACTCCCCAAGGACTCCATCTTTGATGATACCGCATATGATTTTTACACTGATTCCGCACCGGAACGGTATGAATTAAAGTCCCCGGATGAAATGTATGAGATCTGGAAAGAAGAATTTGATTCTCTCGCAGATGAAGGACGCATGATCAACTTTGTGCTTCACCCCCAGTTTATCGGGCGTGCAAGCCGTGTCCAGATGCTGAGCCGCCTGATCGGATATATGAAAGCGCACGGCGCCTGGATGGATACGAACAAAGCTGTTGCTTCCTATCTTCTGGAACAATACGGAGCGGAGAAACTGCCGAAGGGTCATTCTGAAACCTGGCATCCGGAAAGGGACCTCGTATGAGCAGTACTGCTGCCCGGGATCCCATTCTCTCGCCGGATATCGAGCAGCATATTCCCGGAACAATCCTGCGGCTTGCATGGCCTGCGATTCTGGAACAGTTTCTGGTCTGCATGGCAACTCTGATCGATACCGCCATGGTCGGTTCCATAGGCGCCATTGCCACGGCAGCCGTGGCGGTCAACATCTCCTCCGTATGGCTGATCAACGGATTCAGCACAGCACTCAGTGCCGGTTTTTCTTATCTGATCTCTCATGCGGTCGGAGAAGGAGACCCGCAGAAGATCCGCGGTATCACCTGCCAGGCAATCACCTGCTCGGTCGTACTTGGTACCCTGCTGTCACTGGGCGTCGAACTGGTCTGCCATCCGCTTCCGCACTGGCTGGGAGCGGCCCCGGATGTTATTCCTCATGCACAGCAGTACATGCAGATTCTCGGCTTTGGTCTGATCCCGCAGGCTTTTTCCGTCGTGGTATCCGCGTTGTTCCGTTCCTCCGGCAATACCCGGATTCCGCTGGCAGCCAATCTGACCTCCAACTTTGCCAACGTCATCGGCAACTTCCTTCTGATCTACCCTTCCAGACAGATGACCGTCGGCAGCTTCCGGTTCTTCATACCCGGCGCAGGACTTGGAGTCACGGGTGCGGCAATTTCCACCGCTTTCTCCCACTTTCTGCTGGCACTGATTCTTCTTTACATGCTTTCTGCAAAAGATACACCGATCCGGCTGAGTCTTCTGCAAAGCAGCTACCGGGTGGACAAAACAACATTTCTGCGTATGTGGAAGATCAGTTTTCCGGTTCTCCTGGAGCGCCTGACTCTGACCAGCGGCCAGATCGCTCTCACTGCCATGATCTCTTCCCTGGGAACCATTTCCCTGGCAGCACATTATCTGACCAATCAGACAGAAGGACTTCTGTACCTTCCGGCTTATGGATTTTCCTATACTGCCACTGCCCTGATCGGCCAGTCCCTGGGTGCCAAACGAACAGACCTGGCAGATCAATTTGCCTTTTACATCTGTCTGCTCGGCTCAGCAATCATTGTGACTGCCTGCGTCCCGGTATTCTTTCTCGCCGGACCGATTATCAGCCTGTTCAGCAACGACCCGCAGGTCATCGCACTGGGCACACAGACGCTCGCAATCGCCTCGGCAACAGAACTGTTTTTCAGCTTCTTCGTCATCACCTGTGGTATCTGCCGCGGTTCCGGAGACGTGAAATTCTCGCTGCTGATCAGTATCATCGGCATGTGGGGATTCCGGATCGGACTGGTATGGCTGGCCACCCGCCCGCTCAGGGCCGGAGTCGCCGGAGTCTGGATCGCGGTCGCGATTGACTGCGCGATTCGAATGGTGCTTTGCATCTGGCGGCTGAAGAGCGGAAAATGGAAAGAACATGTGGTATAAACAATAAAAAACCGCAGGCCGGAGAATGATTTCTCTCCGATCTGCGGTTGCGTATTTATATTATTCTTCCTGTGCTTCCAGCGCAGTCATCTCATATTTGTTCAGAATCACACTCTGGATCATATCCCGCGTCCCTGAATTGATCGGGTGAGCAATATCCCGATATTCCCCATCTGCGGCCTTGCGGCTCGGCATTGCGATGAACAGGCCCTTTTCGCCCTCAATCACCTTGATATCATGAATCACAAATTCATTGTCCAGTGTGATTGACACAATTGCCTTCATCTTACCTTCCTTTTCAATACGTCTTACTCTTACGTCTGTTATCTGCATGCTGTAAAACCCCTTCCGTTCTGCGCTGTATCTTTTCCCACGTAAATTCTACAATGTATACCGCTCGTTTTTCTCCACAACGATCTTGATATCCTCCGGTGTTCCGATATAGGTCGTATTCGCCCGGATCGTATCGCGGCTCTCTACTATGCAGTTCTCAATCACGGTGTTGTCCCCAATATAAACATCGTTGAGAATAATGGAATTCTTGATCACACAGTTGTTCCCCACATAGGCTTTCTTAAACAGAATGGAATTCTCCACGGTACCATTGATAATGGAGCCGCTGGAAATCAGGCTGTTTTTCACCAGTGCACCCGGATTATATTTTGCCGGCGGCAGATCATCCACTTTAGAATAGATATCCGGATACTGTTTAAAGAAATAATTTCTTACTTCCGGCTTCAGGAAGTCCATATTTGTTTTGTAATAAGACTCTACAGAAGCAATGTTGCTCCAGTAACTGTCAGTCTTATATGCATAAATCCGTTTCAGATTCTTATAACGAACCAGAATATCACGTACAAAATCAACGCGGTCCTCTGCTGCGCAGCGCTCAATCAGTTCGATCAGCTGACGTCTGCGGATCACATAAATACCACAGGAAATGGTGTTGGACGTTGCCACCATCGGTTTCTCCTCGAACTCGATGATCCGTCCGTCATCATTGGTCTTCACCAGACCGAAGCGGGTCACATCCTCATCCTCAGGCATGTCCTTGCACACAACGGTAATGTCCGCTTTCTTCTCGATGTGATATTCCAGAACCTTGTTGTAATCCATCTTGTAGATACCGTCACCGGATGCAAGCACAACATACGGCTCATGACTGTTCTTCAAAAACGTCAGGTTCTGATAGAGGGCATCTGCCGTACCGCGGTACCAGTCACTGTTTTCTGCGGTAATCGTTGGTGTAAATACATACAGTCCGCCCTGTTTTCTTCCGAAATCCCACCACTTGGAAGAGCTCAAATGCTCATTCAGGGAACGGGAATTGTACTGGGTAAATACTGCCACATTCTGAATGTGGGAGTTCGTCATATTGCTGAGTGCAAAGTCGATGCTGCGGAAGCTTCCCGCAACCGGCATAGCGGCTATCGCACGCTTATTGGATAATTCCCGCATTCTCTTACTGTTTCCGCCTGCTAATACAATACCAATCGCTCTCATCGTATGCCACCTGCCTTTATAATGTAATCTCCGCTTGCAAGTTCGCCGTTCGTGTAATCTTCGGCAGTTGTAACACCTGAAATCGCAGTGTTCTTACCAATCTTCACATTCTCCGGAATCACGCTGTGCTCACCGATCGTAACCAGATCGAACTGATATACCTTCGGGTCGTACTTGCTCGGCGCGAATTCACCGACACCAAGCTTTGCGCCTGCTCCAACCTTCGTATCCTCAGCAACGATTGCCTTGTAGATATCCGCTCCGGCACCAATCACACAATCACGCATAATGATGGAATCGCGGACCTCAGCACCCGCTTCAATCGTAACGCCTGCTCCGATCACGGAGTTATATACCTTACCGTAGATCTCCGTGCCTTCACCGATAATGCTCTTCTCGATCACAGCGTCCGGTGCCACATACTGCGGCGGGATAATATCGCTCTTGGTATAGATCTTCCAGTATTCCTCATACAGATTGAATTCCGGAATGATATCGATCAGCTCCATATTCGCTTCCCAGTAGGAACCAAGCGTACCTACATCCTTCCAGTATCCATTGTACTCATACGCGAAAATGCGCTCACCCTTCTGGTGGCAGTACGGAATCACATGTTTGCCAAAATCACAGCCAGGTTCTTCCGACATGGCAATCAGCGCCTCCTTCAGCGCCGGCCAGCTGAATATGTAAATACCCATGGATGCCAGATTGCTGCGCGGATTGGCCGGTTTCTCCTCGAACTCACTGATTCGGTTGTTCTCATCGGTAATCACAATACCGAAACGGCTTGCCTCCTCAATCGGAACCGGCATACATGCAATCGTGACATCTGCATTGTTCGCCTTGTGGTACTCCAGCATCACTTCATAATCCATCTTATAGATATGGTCTCCGGAGAGAATCAGAACATCTCCACTATAACCATTCCCAACTCTTCATCTGAAAGAAGTCGGCTTGATCCGACTCCTTCAGGAGAGTATTCGCACG
>JALFHZ010000067.1 GCA_022776445.1 Lachnospiraceae bacterium | reverse complement strand
CAGATTCACCGGATTATCAAAGAAAACCTGCGCGGCGGGTTGACAGAGAAACGGATCGCGCATTATGATAAGATTCTGACCGGTGTTACGGTACAGTGTTCTGCCAGTGAACGGCGTGCCGAGGAGGCAGAACGGGAGACGATCAAGCTCAAGAAATGTGAATATATGTCCCGCAGGATCGGTGAGAGCTTTGAGGGCGTGATTTCCGGAGTGACGACCTGGGGATTTTATGTGGAGCTTCCGAATACGGTGGAAGGACTGGTGCATGTCAGTGAACTGCACGGAGATTACTACGTATTCGACGAAGAACGCATGGAGCTGCGCGGCGAGATGAGCGGAAGATCGTTTAAGCTTGGACAGAAGATCCGGGTTGTGGTAACCGGTACGGACCGTCTGACGAGGACGATTGATTTCATACCGGAGGCATAGTGCGTTTTCGGAGAAAAGACAGGGAGGTTTAAGGATTTGAAAGAAGCGTTCAAACTGATCGCCAACAACAAAAAGGCGTATCATGATTATTTTATAGATGAGAAGATTGAGTGCGGCATCGAGCTGTTCGGAACGGAGGTCAAATCCATCCGTATGGGCAAGTGCAGCATCAAGGAGGCATTTGTGCGGATCGAAAAGGGAGAAGTCTATGTCTATGGCATGCATGTGAACCCTTATGAGAAGGGCAATATTTTCAACAAAGATCCGCTGCGGACGAGAAAGCTTCTGATGCACCGTACGGAGATCAACAAGCTGGAAGGAAAGATCCGGGAAAAGGGATTTACTCTGGTACCGCTTCAGGTGTATTTTAAGGGAAGCCTGGTAAAGGTGGAGATCGGCCTGGCGCGAGGCAAGAAGCTTTACGACAAGCGACAGGATATTGCAAAAAAAGATCAGAAGAGGGAAGTGGAGCGGGACTATAAGGAAAAACTCCGCTGAGGAAAGAGAACAGATTATGAACGATTTGACAAAGGGCAAACCGTCGCAGGTCATGCTGCGGTTTGCTTTTCCCATTGCGCTGGGCAATATTTTCCAGCTGTTTTACAGTCTGGCGGACACCCGTGTGGTAGGCAGTACGCTGGGCATGGATTCTCTGGCGGCGGTTGGGGCGACGACCTCCATCAGTACGCTGTTTATCGGATTCCTTTCGGGACTGACCAATGGATTTGCGATTCTGGTCGCCAGAGAATATGGCGCCGGGCATAAGGACGGTGTGCGGCGGCTCAGTGCAGGAAGCCTTACGCTGGGCATTGTGACTGCGCTTGTTCTGACGGGCGTATGTGTGGCATTTCTGCCCCTTTTGCTTGGTATCCTGAATGTTTCGGAGGAACTGATGCCTGAGGCAGTGTCCTATATCCGGGTGATTCTGCTGGGGCTGGTGGTGACACTGGCTTACAACGGGTGTGCGGGAATTCTGCGGGCGGTCGGCGATACGACGGCGGCTCTGGTATTTCTGATCTGTGCCAGCTTTCTGAATATTGCATTGGATCTAATGTTTATTCTGGTGTTTCACATGGGTGTGGGCGGAGCCGCTTTTGCTACGGTGGTTTCCCAGAGTGTTTCCGCCATTGCCAGTTTTATCTATATGCAGAAGCGCTACGAGATTTTCCGGTTTCGGATGTCGGATTTCCGGGTAAACCGGGAGGATGCGCGCAGCCTTTACACATCCGGTCTTTCCATGGCGACGATGATGTCTCTGGTGTTTTTCGGGACGCTGGCACTGCAGTGCGCAATCAATACCTTTGGTAATGACACGATTGTGGCGCATACGGCGGCGCGCAAGGTGACGGAGTTTTTCATGCTGCCGTTTACCGTGATGAGTGCGACGATGGCGACCTACTGCGGCCAGAATATGGGTGCGGGAAGGCTGGACCGGATCCGGACAGGCATCTGGCAGGCGCTGGTGATGACCTGGGTCTGGTCAGCGGGGATGATTGTGCTGAGCTACACCGCCGCACCGCAGTTGATCCATATGGTGACGGGGACAGACCGCCAGCAGGTTCTCCGCACGGGGGCACAGTATCTGAAATTTGATACGCTGTTTTATTTTGCTCCGGCAGCCATCTGTGTTCTGCGCAATGCACTGCAGGGACTGGGAGAACACCGGATTCCCGTCTGGTCCAGCTTTATTGAGCTGGCGGGAAAGGTGCTGATCGCGTTCTTTCTGACACCGGTGCTTCAGTACTGGGGCATCATTGTGGCGGAGCCGATTGTGTGGATTCTGATGGTGATTCCGCTGATTGTGCAGATCCGAAGGTTGCTGTGGTCAGATCACGCGGGCTCAACGGGCGCCTGAAATTCGTTTTGGTTATGGAAGAACCGGATGATACATAAATCAAGTTATATCAGATATGAGAGAATGATATAGTAAATTTACATTCAGCCATTGATTTTGACGAATAATGAGATTATAATTGTGTTCATACGTTGATACCTACTTGAATGGAGGAGATAAGACTGGAAAAGAAGAATCTGGACTGGGGCAACATGGGATTTGGTTATATGACCACGGACAAGCGCTATGTTGCTAATTATAAAGATGGAAAGTGGGATGAGGGCACTCTGACCTCAGATGCCAATGTTGTGATTAATGAATGTGCAGGTATTCTGCAGTACTGTCAGGAGTGTTTTGAGGGACTGAAAGCGTACACGACCGAGGACGGCAGTATCGTAACCTTCCGCCCGGATCTGAATGCAGAGCGTATGATGGATTCCTGTGCCAGACTGGAGATGCCGCAGTTCCCGAAGGAGCGTTTCCTGGAAGCTGTGGATCAGGTGGTTGCAGCCAACGCTGCATGGGTTCCGCCGTATGGAAGCGGTGCAACTCTGTATCTGAGACCTTATATGTTTGCTTCCGGACCGGTTATCGGTGTAAAACCGTCAGATCAGTACCAGTTCCGTCTGTTCTGTACTCCGGTCGGCCCGTATTTCAAGGGCGGTGTGAGACCTCTGACCCTGTGCGTGAGTGATTTTGACCGTGCCGCACCTCACGGAACCGGTCATGTAAAGGCAGGTCTGAACTATGCGATGAGCCTTCATGCCAATGTTACGGCGCATGCAGCAGGCTACGATGAGAACCTGTTCCTGGATCCGGCAACCAGAACCTATGTGGAAGAGACCGGCGGTGCGAACTTCCTGTTCGTGACCAGGGATGGCGAGGTTGTGACTCCGAAGTCCAACTCGATTCTGCCGTCCATCACCAGACGTTCTCTGGTATATGTTGCTGAGCATTATCTGGGACTGAAGGTAACCCAGAGACCGGTGAAGCTGGAAGAACTGTCTGATTTTGCCGAGTGCGGACTGTGCGGTACCGCAGCCGTGATTTCTCCGGTTGGAAAGATTGTGGATCATGGTAAGGAGATCTGCTTCCCGAGCGGTATGACGGAGATGGGCCCGGTTACGAAGAAACTGTATGATACGCTGACCGGTATCCAGATGGGTCGGATTGAAGCTCCGGAGGGATGGATTCGGAAGATTGTGTAAGAGCATATGGAGCGTATGGGCAGGCGGATTCCTGATGAAGG
>JALFHZ010000063.1 GCA_022776445.1 Lachnospiraceae bacterium | reverse complement strand
CCGTATACGATCTTCTGTGCAACACCCTTCTTACCATCCAGCATGATGTTGTTGATCAGCTTGGTTACAACCTTGTTGTTGTATAAAGGATCTGCTAATACGTCTCTTTTCTGAATATGTCCTTTACGTGGCACGTTACTTCCCTCCTTAATTATAAGAATTAATTCATCGGTACTCACATGTTTCCATAAAATGTGTTCGCGCGGTAAATATCTATCTCCTGCAACCTACAGGTCAATATCAACTTTCCGAACGATGCGATACTCGCTATGCTGCTCTCAGGCAGCGCAGCTGCCCCGCATCCATTTTACTGCTGTTAGTGGTACAACTAAGTTTCGGCTGTTCCTTATTTTTTAACTTTCGGTCTCTTAGCACCGTATTTGGAACGAGCCTGCTTTCTGTTTGCTACACCAGCGGTATCCAGAGTACCTCTGATGATGTGATATCTGGTACCTGGCAGGTCCTTTACTCTACCGCCACGGATCAGAACTACGCTATGCTCCTGAAGGTTGTGACCCTCACCCGGAATGTAGCTGGTTACCTCGATACCGTTGGAAAGACGTACTCTGGCGATCTTACGGAGTGCAGAGTTCGGCTTCTTAGGGGTAGCAGTCTTAACTGCGGTACAAACGCCTCTCTTCTGAGGAGCAGAAGCATCGGTAGCACGCTTCTGTAAGGAATTGTATCCTTTCTGCAGAGCCGGTGCTGTAGATTTCTTAACTGCGGTCTGTCTTCCCTTTCTAACTAACTGGTTAAATGTTGGCATTCCTTTCACCTCCTGTGATATTGTCTGTTGGTTGCTGTACGTCATGTACATCAGCGTTTCCGTGCAAAAATACATAAATTTCACACGCCATTCCATTATATCGGCATTACTCTGACCTGTCAAGAAATTTTTCTTTTTTCTTATAAATTTAACCTGATTTTATCCAGTTTTCACGCGTATATACCATTGTTTCCCCGAATACATTAAAACAAACCTTGTTTTCCATAAAAAGGAGGTACTATGAGACCTTCCGCAACGAAAATTCTGCTCCGATCCCTTCTGATTTCCTACCTGCTGTCAGCGGTTCTGCTTCTGCTTCTCGCGTTCGGACTTTACCGTCTGAAACTTCCGGAAAGCCAGATCCGCATCTTTGTGTTCCTGATTTATGCCGTCTCCTGTCTGGCCGGCGGATTTCTGGCAGGCAAAACTGCCGGCGTCCGGCGTTTTCTCTGGGGCATGCTGACCGGACTGATCTACTTTTTTCTTCTTTTTGCGCTTTCATGGGCAGTAAACCGCACCGCTCCTTCTGATATTTCTCATCTCACGACCATTCTCGCCTCCTGTCTGGCCGGCGGGACCCTGGGCGGCATGCTGAGCTGACTGCCTCACCGAACGAACAACCTGTTCCATAATGCAGGAAACGGGCATTGTCCGCAGGGATCCCTGTCCCCGGACAATGCCCGTTTCGCTCTATGCAGTACGGTTATTTTTCTTCTTTTTCTCCCGCCGTTTCCGGCACAGTGTCCTGTTCTTCGGAAATAAACAGATGAATCTTATCAATACGGTTCTTCTCCACGTGCTCCACGATCAGGCGGAGATTATGATACTGCACTTCCTCACCCTGTTCCGGAAGATGATCCAGCAGCCCGATCACAAGACCTCCGATCGAATCATAGTCATCCGACTCCAGGTCCAGATTCAGCCTTTCATTCAGATCATCCAGTTTGGTGGAGCCGTTGACCAGATACTCATTCGGGGCAAGCTCCTTCACGTCATCCTCTTCATCCATATCGTATTCATCCCGGATCTCCCCGACGATCTCCTCCAGCATATCTTCCAGCGTAATCAGACCGGCCGTCGCTCCGTATTCATCCAGTACAATCACAATATTGTTGAACGTCTTCCGCATCTCCACCATCAGTTCCGCAGTCTTCTTAAACTCATATGTGTAAAGCGGCTGACGAAGAAACTCACGGATGGAAAATTCCTTCGTTTTGTCAAAGAGAAGCAGATCCTTCATATTGATAATGCCGATGACATTATCTGTGCTCTCCTCGTAGACCGGCATACGTGTGAAACGCTCTCTGCTGAAAATCTCCATCAGTTCATCATAAGTCGTATTCACATCCACAAAAACCATGTCGATACGCGGCACCATGATGTCCTTGGCCACTGAGTCGCCGAAATCAAACACATTATTGATCATCTTCTTCTCTTCTGTCTCAATGACTCCCTCTTCATGGCTGACCTCTACAATGGTGCGCAGTTCGTCTGCCGTAATCGCTTCCCGCTTTTGATTCGGATCAACCCGGAACAGAAACAGAACTCCCATGGACAGCTGGTTCACCACAAAAATTGCCGGTGTCAGAATCACCATCAGTCCATAGATCACACCTGCATATATAAGTGCAATTTTCTCTGCATACAAAGTTGAGACTGTCTTCGGCGTAATCTCACCGAAAACCAGGATCAGCAGTGTCAGGATACCTGTTGCTGCACCGACTGCCGCGCTGCCGAACAGTTTCATGGTCAGCGTCGTCATCAGAGAAGATGCGGAAAGGTTTACAATATTATTGCCTACCAGAATCGTGCTCAGCATCTTGCCCGGATCTTCAACCACCTTCATGACGGTCTCGGCGCGCTTGTCCCCCGCTTCCGCCAGAGTCCGGATGCGCATCTTGTTAACCGTCGTAAGCGCTGTCTCCGCTGACGAGAAGAATGCAGATAAGCAAAGTAACACCAACACAACGGCAATCTGTATGCCCGTACTGTCTCCTGAGTCCAACATAAAATTCAATCAATCTCCTTTTTTCATTAATTATCGTACGATTTTACAATGTTTCTCAATATCTGTCAACAGCCTTTTGATTCCCGCTTCTCCGTTTTCGGCATTTTTTCACGGAATTCTGTCAGAATTTCCAGCACCATCAGAATCCCGGAGCCCAGAAAGACAAACAGGTCGCCCAGATTAAAAATCACCCGCCGGAGCGGCCCGAACTGAAAGCTGAAATAATCCACTACGTAATGTTTTGTGAACCGGTCGCAAAGATTGCTCAGCGCGCCTCCGATGATAACGGCAATTCCAAGTTTTCGTGCCGTTTTCCCTTTCTGAGGAATCAGGCAGACCAGTGCTCCGCCAAGAACCGAGATCACGATCAGCGGAACTGTACGCACCACAGCCCCGTATTTCTGAAGAAATCCGAATGGAAATCCCGGATTATGGTGCTGATGCAGAACAATCCTCCCTCTGCTGTGCGCAAGCACCCTCGGAAAATTTTCCGGTTTCTGCCGGTCAATCATCCATTTCAATCCCAGATCCCCTGCCGCCAGCAGCAGTATCAGCAAAACATAAATCATACGCTTTTCCTCCCTGAACCATTCTTTTTATTTTTCTGCCGCACGCATCAGACAACCGTCTGACCGCATATGGTATTGCAAAGCACCCCCGGAGGGCTGCCATGCCAATCTGTGAATCAGATCCTGCTTCTGAAGAATATGCTGATTTTATTGTACAATATGCCTCCTGGGATCCAGGGCAGCTGAAAGAACGCGCAGGAACAGAGTGCATTCACTTTATCTCTGCAAACTATGCTGTCATCCACGTCCGTCTGGATCGGATCGCCCCCATGAGCATCTATCGCTATTCCTACAATGCCATACCGAAGCTGTACGGGCTGCTCGATATCACCGCACTGGAGAGCAGCGGCATTCCGGAAGCAGTGAATCACCCCAATCTGCAGGCCAACGGAAAAGGTGTCATCCTCGGAATCATCGATACCGGCATTGACTATACCAATCCGCTCTTCCGAAATCCGGACGGAACGTCCCGCATCCTGAGCATCTGGGATCAGACCATCTTTTCCGGAGAACTCCCGGAAAGGCAAGACACAAACCGCCCGTTTTACGGCAGCATCTACAATCAGGATCAGATTAACGAAGCTTTGAAACAGGAAGATCCCTTTGCGTCGGTTCCGACCCGAGATACCGATGGACACGGAACCTTTCTGGCCGGAACTGCCGCCGGCAACGCGATCAGCCAGCCCTTTTCCTTTTCAGGCGCAGCTCCGGAATCTGACCTGGCCATTGTGAAACTCAAACCAGCCAAACAGTATCTGCGTGATTTTTTCCTGATTCCGCCCGGCGTACCGGCATTTCAGGAAAATGATATCATGAGCGGTATCCGCTTTCTGCAGAACGTCGCATCGGCATACCTGCGCCCGCTGGTGATTCTCCTCGGTATCGGGACCAGCCAGGGAAGTCATGACGGGTCTTCTCCACTCGGATTTCAGCTGCGCTCTCTGCGCGGACTCGTCGGACTCTCCGTCGTCACCGGAGCCGGAAATGAGGTCGGATACCACCATCACTTTTTCGGGTCGGTCAGCGCCGATACCCCTTATGAGGACGTAGAACTGAGAGTTGCCGAACACGATCCGGGCTTCTGTCTGGAATTCTGGGCTGACGGACCGGAACTGTATACCATCGGCTTCCATTCACCGTCCGGTGAAACCGTGGAACAGATTCCACTGACACTGGGCAGTGAAACCGTCATCCCCTTCCGTCTGGATGCCACACGCATAACGGTCAATTACCAGCTGTATGAGGCCGGTTCCGGAAATCAGCTGATCTTCATGCGTTTTCAGACTCCCATGCACGGCATCTGGCATATCCGGGTACGCCCTGCGTCCGGATTCGGAGGCCGTTTTCATATGTGGCTGCCCCTGCACAATTTCATCGCGGATGATACCATCTTCCTACGTCCCAATCCGGATACCACGATCACAGATCCGGGCAATGTCCCCACCGTGCTGACCGCAGGCGCCTACAACCATACCAACGACAGCATTTATATTCACAGCAGCCGCGGTTACAGCAGCGACGGGCAGGTCAAACCGGATCTGGCAGCCCCCGGCGTAGATGTGCAGGGGCCTTCTCCTGCGTCCGACTCCCCGACGCCCCGCTTTACCCGGCGCACCGGAACCTCCGTGGCCGCGGCTATCACTGCCGGTGCGGCCGCAGACCTTCTCTCCTGGTCCATCACCGGCAAAAACGATGAAACAGCGACCGGACTTTCCATCAAATCCCAGCTGATCCGTGGTGCAGACCGCAACCCTTCCCTGTCCTATCCCAACCGGGAATGGGGCTACGGAACGCTGAATCTGTACCGCTCCTTCACCGGATTGTAACCATCCAAAGCCTTACCCGCGCATCCGGATTACCGGTCCGCCCTTATGCTCCAGATAAGGGCGGGTCACCACTACGCTGCCGATATTCGGATCCTTCGGTATCTCATACATGATATCCAGCATGTATTCTTCCAGAATAGCCCTCAGCGCCCGGGCACCGGTCTCCCGTTTGATCGCTTCCCTGGCGATCCATTCCAGCGCCTCATCTTCAAAGATCAGTTTTACCTCATCCATCTCAAGCAATCTGGTATATTGTTTGAGAATTGCATTGCGTGGTTCCTTCAGAATACGCACCAGCAGATCCACCGTCAGCTTCTCCAGTGTCACCACCACCGGAAGACGTCCCAGAAACTCCGGAATCATACCGAAATTTCTCAGATCCGAGCTGGTTACATGCCGCAGGATATCGGCATCCTGCTCATATTGATCCTTCAGCTCCGCGCCAAATCCCATAGAGCTTTTTTTCATCAGTCTTTCACGGATAATATGCTCCAGATCCGGGAACGCGCCGCCGCAGATAAACAGAATATTATCCGTATTGACTGTCACCATCGGTGTCAGAGCATTTTTCTGATTCGACCCCACCGGCACTTCCACAGAACTGCCCTCCAGCAGCTTCAGCAGTTCCTGCTGCACGGATTCTCCGCTGACATCCCGGGTATGTGTCTCCTTTTTCTTGGCAATCTTATCGATCTCATCAATAAAGATAATCCCGTGTTCCGCTTTTTCCACATCATTATCGGCCGCTGCCAGAAGTTTGGATACCACGCTCTCGATATCATCGCCGATATACCCTGCTTCAGTCAGAGAGGTCGCATCCGCAATGGCCAGAGGCACATCCAGAAGCTTCGCCAGTGTCCGAACCAGAAATGTCTTGCCGCTTCCGGTCGGCCCGATCATCAGAATATTGGACTTTTCAATGCTGATTTCCTCTGCGCTGCTCCTGTCATCCGCCAGCAGTGTCCGCATTTCCTCTGCATATACCCGCTTATAATGATTATAAACGGCAACGGAAATCACTTTTTTCGCCTGATTCTGTCCAATCACATACTCGTCCAGTCTCTGCTTGATCACATGAGGTGCCGGAATATCTTTCAGTTCAAAATCCGGCCCTTTTTTCTCTTTTTTCTTTTTGACCTGCTGTTTTTTCGGAATCTCCATCTGAGGAAGATTCTCCGTATTGCTGAAATTCATATTCATATACGGAAAACCGGATAAATGAGAGAGATCCATATGGGACAAATCAGCCCCCTGCCCCATGACCGAATCAAAAGTCTTCTGAAGGCAATCATGGCACAGGCACATATTGCCCGGCATGGTAATCATGGAACCGGCTTTGCTTTCCGGCCGTCGGCACATATAACATATTTTTTCATATTCCTGCTCTTCCATCTCATATCCTCCATATGTTTCATACTGTTCTGGTACGTTCCGGCGGCTGGCCGCCGTGGTGAATAACGACAGAAATACTCAGGGCACCCGAAGGTACTCTGAGTATCTGTCAATCAATCAGTTTGTCTCACCTGCCGGCTTGGTTCCCAGCGTAATCTCCACGCTGCGTTCCACATACTGTCCGTTCTCCAGCGACTGAACCGTCAGGGTTACCGTACTGCCGCCTTCATAATAGGTGAGCATATCTTTCAGATCCGCCATCGACCGGACGGTCTGCCCGTCAAACTTGGTAATGATGTCTTTCTCTCTCAAATCCGATTTGGAAGCCGCACTGTCTTCCATAATCTTGTATACGTAAATACCACGCGGCATTCCGTACATGGAAGCAGCCGTCTCATCAATATTCTGTCCCTGGATTCCCAGATATCCCTGATTTTTCTCATCCACAGCAACTCTGGTCTTCTTATTCATCAGTTCATTGATGATATCCTGTGCCTGAGAGATCGGGATTGCGTACCCCATACCTTCTACCTCGGTGGAAGAATATTTCGCCGCATTGATACCGATCACCTCACCGCGCATATTCAGCAGTGCACCGCCGCTGTTGCCCGGGTTGATCGCCGCATCTGTCTGAAGCAGGGTCCTGGTAGTAGAATCCTCCGCCTTCACTTCACGATTCAGTGCGCTGACATATCCGACTGTCACAGACTGGCCATATCCAAGTGCGTTGCCGATTGCAATCACTCCCTGGCCAACCTTCAGTGCATCGGAATCACCCAGCGTCGCTACCTTGATCTGACTCATGGTTTCCGCCGGAATGTCCTTTAAAGCCACTGCAATCACAGCCAGATCGCTCTCA
>JALFHZ010000049.1 GCA_022776445.1 Lachnospiraceae bacterium | reverse complement strand
ATGAAGGAAATCCACCAGCTCTACCAGAGATTCCTTCGCTTCGTCCTGACCTGCCACATCTTCAAAGGTCACTCCTGTCTCCTTCTGCATATAGACCTTGGCATTGCTCTTGCCCATGATTCCGCCGCCGCCCATCTTCTTCATCATCAGATTCATAAAAATGACGATGCAGATAAACGGAAGCAGGAAACTGAGCAGCGATTCCAGCAGCATGCTGCTGTCCTGCTTCTCACGCTTGATCTCCACACCCTGCTCCAGAAGCCGGTCGGCCAGCCTGTAATCCTTTTCAACCGGTATGGTATAATACTCAAATACCGGGTTGAATTTTTCCGAGCTTTCCTTGTATTGAATATCGATCTCGGAATTCTTGATAATGACAGAATCCACCTCGCCATCCGCAACCTCTTCAATAAAATCGGAATAGGTAACTTCCTTCTGTCTGCCGCTCACCATGACATTCTTCATCACGGTCACAGCCACCAATGTAATAATCGCCGCGATCAGCATCACCATGAACTGATTCTTCGGCAGATTTCCACCGCCGTTCTGCGGCTGGTTATTGTTATTATCCATATGTTTCATGCTCTCCTGTTCCATCATCTGTCCATGCATTTTCGCATAACTAACCTACATTATACCGATTGTTATATCAGAAATCAAGGACAGCCAACTTAAAATAATTAATTTTTTATTAAAAAGCCTAGATTTCTGAAGAAACTGGTTGTATAATATTCGCATTATTTTTTTTGCTCTATATTTCCCCATACACAATACAAGGAGGGTTTTACCTATGGCAGTAAAATATGTTTTTGTTACAGGCGGTGTTGTATCCGGACTTGGCAAGGGCATCACAGCAGCATCACTCGGCCGCCTTTTAAAAGCACGCGGCTACAAGGTCACCATGCAGAAATTTGACCCCTACATCAATATTGACCCGGGAACCATGAACCCGGTACAGCATGGCGAAGTTTTTGTCACTGACGACGGTGCGGAAACCGATCTGGATCTTGGACATTATGAGCGTTTTATTGACGAGAGCCTGACCCGCAATTCCAATGTCACCACCGGCAAAGTTTACTGGAGCGTCCTGCAGAAGGAACGCCGCGGAGATTTCGGCGGAGGCACCGTGCAGGTCATTCCGCATATTACCAATGAAATCAAAAGCCGTTTCCACCGCAACTATTCCACTACCGATACGGAGATTGCCATCATTGAGGTCGGCGGTACAGTCGGAGACATCGAAAGCCAGCCGTTTTTGGAGGCAATCCGTCAGTTCCAGCACGAGGTAGGCCATGAGAACGCGATTCTGATCCATGTCACCCTGATTCCTTATCTGAAGGCATCTCAGGAACTGAAGACCAAGCCGACCCAGGCCAGTGTCAAGGATCTGCAGGGCATGGGAATCTGGCCGGATATCCTGGTATGCCGCAGCGAGAAGCCGCTGGATGACGGCATCCGCAGCAAAATTGCACTGTTCTGTAACGTTCCGAAGTCTCACGTACTGGAGAACCTGGATGTGGATATCCTGTATGAGATTCCGCTTGTCATGGAGGAAGAGCATCTGGCCGAGGTTGCCTGCGAGTGCCTGAAGCTGGACTGCCCGAAGCCGGACCTGGACGAGTGGCGCGCCATGATCGATGCCTGGAAGCATCCGGAGCATGAGGTGACCGTTGCTTTGGTGGGCAAATATACTCAACTCCACGACGCATATATTTCTGTAGTAGAAGCACTCAAGCACGGTGCGGTTGCCAACCACGCCCACGTCAATATCAAATGGGTTGACTCTGAAACCGTCACGAAAGAAAATGTAACTGAGATGCTTGGCGATGTACAGGGCAGTCTCGTTCCGGGTGGATTCGGCTCCCGCGGCATCGAAGGCAAGATTCTGGCGATCCGGTATGCCCGCGAGAACAATGTCCCGTTCCTGGGACTGTGCCTTGGCATGCAGCTTTCCATCGTGGAGTTTGCCCGCCACGTCATCGGTTATGAAGACGCACACAGTGCAGAGCTGGATCCGTCAACCACTCATCCGGTGATCCACCTGATGCCGGAGCAGGACGGCATCGAGGATATCGGCGGTACCCTCCGTCTCGGCTCCTATCCGTGTGTCCTGAATCACGACTCCAAGGCTTATGCGCTGTACGGCACGGAGACCATTCATGAGCGTCATCGTCATCGTTACGAAGTCAACAACGATTACCGTACAGCACTGTCCGAGCACGGCATGATGCTCTCCGGTATCTCCCCGGACGGCAGAATCGTTGAGATGATTGAGATTCCGTCTCATCCGTGGTTTGTAGCGACACAGGCACACCCGGAGCTGAAATCCAGACCGAACCGTCCGCATCCGCTGTTCCGCGGCTTTCTTGAGGCAGCGCTGAAGCAGTCGGACAGAACCTGATTTTTCCATACATGCTTCGCCCTTCACCGCCTCATACTAAGTGTGAGGTGGTGATTTTATGTCAGAAAAACCAGACAAAACAAAAAAGCAGCCGGCTCCGGTCAAAAATGACCCTTACGGCTGTGATTCCCCGGATAAACTGGATATCCGGGCATGCTCGTCCCAGGACTGCACCGGACTGATTCCCGCGCTTCCCGTCTCGGATTCCCAGATGGAATCCTATGCGCAGTTATATCACTATCCGGCAGATATCTTTGAGGACTGAGTACAGAAAACGGACCGAGCTTCCGCTGCCTGCGGAGTTCCGTCCGTTTTTCGCTTTCATCCCGGATACCTCCTAATAATCTCCCTTTTTCAAAAGCTTCCGCAGATAGGCGAACGTTGCCCGCTCTCCTCTGTCCTTCAGCATCATCAGAATCTTCTCCAGCATGGCTTTCGTATCCGGATGCACAACACTCGGTATCAGAAACGGCCGCTCATTCTGATAATACTCCCAAGCACTGGCGTCGGTATACTGCTTTCCCTTATAGACTCTGGACGCAGCAATCCGGTCCATCACCATCTCCACAAGATAGGGCAGCGGCATCCGGCATCCCACCATACCGCCGCTGAGTCTGGAAAAGTCGATCCAGTATTCAAAATGATGTTTGTTGCGTCCCTTGTGGTGCAGCCATGCGGCTGAATACCCCTTTTCATCCCGCTCCGCCGCATTGGGGCTGCGGTTGCCCTGGTAGTACCGGACTCCGGTCCAGAACTCCACCGGGCTGTATTTCGACAGATCATGCAAAAGTCCCTGCTTATAGAGTCCTACCCGAAAACAGTTAATCATCACCAGCATCTTATGCTCCGTAATAGTCATAAAATGACGCCTTACATTATTCCAGTTCATTCAAAACCTCCTGCAACCCTACCGGTCTTCTCTCCGATCTTTTCCCCCATTTTCACAATGGTCTCCCAACCGGCTCTGGAATTTTCCAGAATATCTTCATCCACATCCACGGTTCCGTCTTTCAGAATCAGAATCACAGTCGAACCGCCGAACTGAAAATATCCCTTTTCCTGTCCGCGCACCACCTCTGCCCGTTCCTGATGATTGACGATCCGTCCCACCAGCATGGCACCAACTTCCATCATGACCATATCCCCAAACACCGGGCTGTGCAGAATGCTGTACTCCCTCACATTTTCCCTGTAAACGGGGAAATAATCATTGGCAATCGGATTGACCGTATGATACACCCCCGGTATGCGGACTGTCGGTCCTTTCTCACCATCTGCCGCATAAATATAACGGTGGTAGTCATCCACCGTCAGGCGGAACAGAAACAGATATCCGCCCGTAAAGGTGCGCGCCAGTTCCGGATCCCGCAGAAGGGACGCGACCGTATATACGGTATGCTTGATCTCAAAGCGGCTGTCTTCCGCGATCGGATATACGGTCAGCTTGCTGTCACAGGGACTGATCAGATGCCCCGGATCCGGATCTGCCGGACGCATCCCCGGGCGAATCCTCCGGGCAAAAAATTCATTGTAGCTTTTATATTTCACAGGCTCAAACTGATCCATATCGATATGATGCTTCCGGATAAACGGACGGATCAGCAGGCAGGACACTCCGGAAGAAAGCAGCCGTCCCGCCAGCTCCGACACGATCGGATGAATGAGCGGCTTTAAGAGCAGCCGTCCTGCGGCGTGCCCGTAGAACAGCTTCAGCAGGCGGTCCTGACCGCTGTCCGCTTCTGCAATAGTTCCGTTACGGTACTTCTGTTTCATTGATCTCCTCTATAATTTCATTTACAAAAATATCAGACTTGTCATCCTGTGCCGGAAGGCGCAGTCTGGTGTAGGCAAACATCAGACCGACCGTGACTGAAACAAACGCAATCAGTGCCAGAACCATGTTCAGTGTCGGCTTCCGGAGCGGAAAATCCAGAATAAACAAAAAGCCTACCAGGACCAGGATCAGATGCAGCAGACCAAGAAACACCAGCTCTGAGCAGAAAAACTGCATCCAGAACGCAAGAGGCAGTATGCAGGAAATCGATGTCACCGGCAATCCCCGGTATTCCTTATTGCACCCCGTCTCCACCTGCTGGCGCTTCTCTTCCTGGACATTGAAATAAGCCAGACGGCTCACCGCACAGATACAGTAAAAAAATACAATGCAAAGTCCCAATATTCCCCGTACCCCGAGAAGATAGCAGATCATCGCAGGAAAAACACCGAAGCAGACCACATCACACAGAGAATCCAGCTGAATCCCAAAGGATTTCTCATCCTGCGTCCGGTTCTTTTTTGTTCTGGCAATCCTGCCGTCAAAGGCATCGCACACGCCGCAGAGTGCCAGACTGAAAACTGCCATCTTGTAATCTCCATGAATCGCCTGCATCATTCCATAGACAGCGGACAACAGGCTGATATAGGTCAAAACCACCGTATAGTCATAAACACCAATAAAATGTATCATAAAGGTATATCTCCCTCTTTTTTTCCTTCCGGCATTTCCGTCATCTGACCGCTCTTCTCCCGTATGATCAGACAGGCTGCTGCTGTCATAACCGCACTGATCAACAGCTGAGTATAGTAACCGATCCCCCGGCTGACCACCATGGCAGGAAGAAGCAGTTCTTCCCCAAAAACCGGCTCAAAGATCAAGAGAAACAGATTTTCACTGATTCCCATGCCGCCGGGCAGCGGAAGCATATCCACCGCCACAGAAATCATACCCTGCAGTGTCAGGATAACCCACAAACTTTCTGACGAAAGATCAAATGCCCGGTATGTAAACCAGGTCACCAGAAACAGGCAGCAGCGCTGCAGCAGCGTTATCAGAAAAACTCTTACTACAACATGCCTGTTATTTCTGTAAAACTCTGCTGTCCCGTAATACTGGTCGGCCAGACGCTGCAGTCGGATCATCTGCTTCTCCAGATTGTGGAACGGACGGATACGATGCAGAACCATCATGCAACGCACCGCAGCCGCATGTACAAGACTGGGATGAAACACCAGTAACAGCAATGCAGCCACACAGACTACATTCAGAATCAGACCGATAACGATCAACGACTCTGCCGGTTCCAGGTACGCCATAATTTGCGGAGGCCGCACGCAAAGCACAATCAGCCCCAGAAAAACAAGCACCAGTTTGTAGGTAATCGTCACCAGTGCCAGAACCACGGTCGATACCGGCACGGGAATGCGGTCCCTGCGCATCATCATGACCTGCATGGGCTGACCGCCGGAGGCAGATGGAGTGATGCAGCTGTAAAAAAAACCGACAAATGAATACAGGCAGCAGTGAAAAAAGCGAACTCTGCTTCCCAGAATACGCAGCAGATAGAAAATCACAACCGACTCTCCAAGGATGAAACCGATCACACAGAGGATCCCTGCTGCAATATATCGGAGATCTGCCGTCGCCAGATAGTATAAGACGCTGCGCAGATCTTCCCCATGAAAGACAGACCAGACCGTCAGGGCAAACAGGAGCATCAAAAAAACCAGATTCCGCAGCTTCTTCCTGTCCACAATCACCACTCCCCCGAAATTTGATAAAAATTATACCATTTGTGTAATCTTTTGTAAACTGTTGTTTCCTGACGAAAAAAAAGGTATACTGAAGAAAAACCATCGACAGGAGGCAGAGCAGAACTGTGCAGGTTACCTTAAAGGACATTGCTGAAAAACTCGGAGTGACAGTCACCACCGTTCATAAAGCGTTAAACGGCAGCACCGGAGTCAGTGAGAAGCGGCGCACGGAGATCCTTCAGACCGCTGCGGAGATGGGCTATAAGGTCAATTATATGGCCTCCTCACTTTCCAGAAGAGAATTCCGGATTGCAGCCGTTCTTCCGGATACCGTCGGCGACAACCGGTTCTATTACGGTGCGCTCTGGGATGGGATGCGAAGCTTTCTGCAGACGATTCAGGAATACCCGGTGGAAGTGACGGAATATCCATACCCATTGACCCCGGACGGCAATGGCCGGATGCTGGGGAAGCTGTTCCGGCAGGATTCTGACCGGTTCCATGGTCTGATCACCATCGCCATGGACAGCGACTGCTCCGCTCACTATCTGGAGCAGTTTGCCAGGAAGCGGATTCCTGTCGTCCTGATCGGTGCGGATCTGCATACGGATTCCCGACTCTGCTGCGTCAAGGCAGACGACACGATGGCCGGTCAGCTGGCAGCCGAACTGCTCACCGCATTTCTGCCGCACAGCACTCCGGTGACGATCATCACCGCCGGTGACCCCGGCATGAGAGACCAGCTGCACAATATCCGTGCATTTCATTCTTATCTGAAGCAGTATGCACCGCTCGTGAATGCGGTTTCCCTTGAAGGCACAGACCCTGAGAGCATCATCACGGATATCCGCCGGTATCTGGCGGAGCATCCGGATGTTTACGCCATTTATACCAGCAGCTCCCGCTTCACGTTTCATCTCGGAAAGTGCATCCGTGAGCTCGGTCTTCAGGACCGCATTCCGGTCATCGGCAATGATCTCTTTCCGGAGAGCAGACAGGCGCTGGCCGACGGCATCCTCCGCGGCGTGATCGACAAGAAAATCCCGCAGCAGGGTTCCCTCGCCCTGCAGACTCTGGTGGAATACCTGTTTAAAAAAGAACGCCCGCACAGCGATATTCTGACCGTAAGACCGGAGGTCGTACTGCGCAGCAGTTTCCGGATATCTCCCGATAAGAATTCCGTGTAAAAAGGCTGTCCGCCGGAATTTTCCTTTCCGGCAGACAGCCCTTTCTTCATCTTCTGAAACAGGTTCTTACAGAAGTGTCTCGACGTAAGCCCTGATCTCCTCATTCTTGCAGTTTGCAAAGAACAGTTCTTTAAACTTCGGTCCTGCTACGGCACCCTTTACCAGATCCTGATCCAGACCCTTGCAGCAGGTAATCACATCCTTGAAGTTATTTGCTCTGACCTGATCCAGGATCTTCTTGTTTCTCTGCTCCGGCACCACACGCTCCGGCGGATATCCGTTACCGCTGCCGAATCCGAACAGTTTCTCAAAGCTGTAACGCAGGTTCAGTTCACCGCCCCAGCCGTAGTTCTGCGCATACGGCATAGCAACACAGTTGCCGTCATTTACCTGTGCAAACAGGAATGCATCAGACGGATTGGATACATGGCCGCATACAACATTCGGGAAACTGTTGCAGGCAATCATGGCACCCTGACCGGTTCCGCATCCGGTAACTACAAAATCAGCAGCACCGGAAGAAAGCAGCAGGGAAGCCAGAATACCACACTGAACATAAGTCAGCTGTGCCTCATCCTCTGCAGTATACATACCATAGTTATCTACCACATGTCCCATCGGCTCTACAACGCCGCAGAGTTCACGGTAGATCGTCTCATTCTTGCCAGCCTGGCTGTTCTCATTAATAAGTGCAATACGCATAATCATTTCCTCCTGATTGTTTTCCGTAATCGTTACACAAAATCCTCACGCATCGGCGTGAAAATGTCGACCAGAATGCCTTCCTCCAGACAGGTGCATCCATGCATCACTCCATCCTGTTTCAGCAGAGTGTCACCCGCACATACGGTATGTACTTCTCCGTCAATGGTAAATTCAAATTTACCGGATGCCACATAGGTAATCTGGGTATGCGGATGATTGTGCATGGAACCGATCGCACCCTTCTGAAAGGTATTCTCCACACACATAACACCATCGCAGTAAGCCAGCACACGGCGTACAACTCCCGAAGCAGCCTCCTGTGCTTCGGTCTTTTCATGAAACACCCATCTCTGATTTTTCTCCGGATAATTCATAAGCCCTCCTGAATGTCTATTCCAACAGACATACGTTTATCGTCCTTCAGATACGGTTCTATTATAAGAACGGAAAGACCGGATGTCAATAGGTAAACGTTCACTTTAGTAAGGAATATCCCAGAGTTCCTTCCGGCATAACAGCGCCGAAATTCTCTGCTGCCGTGGCTCCGACCACCGCAAAGGTATCTGCCTCCGGAAGCGGGCCGCCGTGCTCCATGGATCTGGAGTAAAGCAGAAGCGGTACCTTCTCACGGGTATGGTCACTGCCGGTATAGGTAGGATCATTGCCATGATCCGCTGTAATCATCAGAAGATCCTCTTCCCCCAGAACCTTAAGAAGCTCTCCGAGCTTACTGTCAAACCGCTCCAGCTCCTCCGCATATCCCTTCGGATCACGCCTGTGTCCCCAGAGTGCATCAAAATCTACCAGATTGACGAAACAGATGCCGTGAAAATCTTTTTGTGCCAGTTCGATCGTCTGCTCCATGCCATGTACGGAACTTTTGGACCTGTATGCCTCCGTAATGCCGCAGCCG
Source organism: Lachnospiraceae bacterium (assembly GCA_022776445.1). Lineage (GTDB taxonomy): Bacteria > Bacillota > Clostridia > Lachnospirales > Lachnospiraceae > Brotaphodocola. The sequence continues at coordinate 4,130 of JALFHZ010000049.1, read as the reverse complement.
GAAAAAATATCATTGATTTTGCCGACGGAAATCACATCCAGTCCCTGTTCCTTTACCGCATCCAGGGCTGTTTTTCCAAACGGCGGAACCGCATAGTCGTGGCGATTGCTGGTTCGCTTAAACTCGCCCTTTTTTCTTCCGACATACGGGCGGGCAATCACACGTCCCACCTTCCACTCATCCTTCATGGTCAGTTCCCTGGCAATCTTACAGCAACGATAAAGCTCCTCCAGTCCAAATGTCTCTTCATTGCCGCAGATCTGCAGGACGGAATCAGCAGAGGTATAGACAATCATATGACCGGTCGCAATCTCTTCCTCACCAAGCTCATCCAGAATCTCTGTGCCGCTGGCACTCTTGTTGCCGATCACCTGGTGTCCGGTACGCTCCTCCAGTTCCGCAATCAGTTCCGGCGGAAAGCCGGTCTCTGTAAAGGTAATGAACGGTTTTTCCGTCTTCAGCCCCATCAGCTCCCAGTGTCCGGTCATCGTGTCCTTGCCGCGGCTCTTCTCATTCAGTTTCGTATAGTACGCCAGCGGATGCTCCACAGGAGCGACCTGCCGAAGCGGATGCAGATTGGCGATTCCCAGCTTCTGCAGATTTGGAATCGCAAAGGTATCCACACTCTGAGAGATATGTCCCAGCGTATCGGTACCTGCGTCTCCATATTCCGCCGCGTCATCGGCAGCTCCCACTCCCAGAGAATCAATAACGATTATAAAAACCCTCTTATACGCCTTTTCCGTCATCTTGCCATTTACTCCTTCTCGATTCCTTATTTGCTATGATCTTCCCGAATCAGGATCCGGATCGCTTCGACTGCGGTGCGGATGGCGGCATCGGTATCATGCACAACCGGATTCTCAAGCCCTGCTTTCGCGCGCTCCTGATTGGCCATAACCAGCAGCACTGATCCGATACGCACCTTCAGATAGTCCGCAACAATAAAGAGTGCCGCAGATTCCATCTCCGAAGCCTTACAGCCGAGCTTCACCCAGGCATCCCATTTCGCCATCAGTTCATATCCGACCGGTTTAGTCTCCGGGGAATGCTGTCCGTAAAACGAATCCTTGCACTGAACCACACCCACATGATACGGCTGCTGCAGCTGCTTTGCCGCCTGCACCAGCGCACAGGTCACATCAAAATCCGGAACCGCCGGAAATTCAATCGGTGCGTATTCCTTTGAAGTGCCTTCCATCCGGATCGCGCCGTTTGCTACCACCAGATCTCCGCTTTTCACATCAACATCCATCCCTCCGCTGGTTCCGACACGAATAAAGGTATCTGCTCCGCACTGTGCCAGCTCCTCCAGAGCAATTGCAGCAGACGGTCCGCCGATTCCGGTAGATGTCACACTGACCTTCACGCCGTCCAGCGTACCCGTATACGTCACATACTCCCGATTGTCCGCAATCAGTACCGGATCATCGAAATACTGTGCAATCAGCCTGCAGCGCTTGGGATCCCCTGGAAGAATCACATATCTGCCAACCTCTCCTTTGCCGACCTGGATATGGTACAGTTTATCTTCCTTTTCTGAATAATTGATCAAAAATATTCCTCCTCCTTTTCATTTATCTTGCTTTTTCCAACAGAAGCTTTAATTCCTCTATCGTAATCGGATAATGTTTATTGCAGAAATGGCAATTCACCTCAATCGTCTCACCGTCATCAATCATGCTCTGCAGTTCCTGCTTTCCGACACTGATCAGCGCTTTTTCAATCCGCTCCTTCGAACAGTTGCAATAAAACTGCGTCGGAATCTGATCCAGGATCTCCAGACCGAATTCCCCCAGAATTTCCTCCAGAATCATTTCCGGCGTCTTGCCGGCATCCAGCATGGATGTGATGGATGTAATCTCACTCAGCTTCTTCTCCAGCTTCGCTATGATCTCCTCGGAAGCCCCCGGTAAAAGCTGCAGGATAAAGCCGCCGGCCTGGCGGACCGTATTATCCCGGTTCATCAGAACACCAAGTGCCACACTGGACGGCGTCTGCTCCGAAGTCGCAAAATAATACGTCAAATCCTCCGCGATCTCACTGGTTACCAGAATGGTCTGACCCACGTATGGATCCTTCAGTCCGATATCCTTAATCACGCTCAGCACTCCGATCCCCAGTGCCCCGGCTACGTCCAGTTTGCCCTTATCATTCGGCGGAAGCATAACTTCCGGATGAAACACATAGCCCTTGACATTGCCTTTGGAATCTGCGGTGACGGTCAGTCCTTTGATCGGACCGTCTCCCTCGATCTTGATTGTGAGCAGATCGTCCTCGCCTTTCATCATGACACCCATCATGGCGCCGGCAGTCAAAAGGCGGCCCAGTGCTGCCGTTGCCACCGGACTTGTGTTATGTGCACTGCGGGCATACTCCACCAGCCCGCAGGTAGTTGCGGCAAAAGCCCGGATCTGTCCGTCCGCAGCCGTTGCCCTGATGATATAATCTGACATTTCTGTCCCTCCTGATTCATTCTGTCCTGAATGTGTATTATGATTGTCTGTTCTGTTTTCCATGCTCCCGCGCAATCACATAAATACGCTCGCTGTCCGGCTTCGGTGCCTCTCTCGTAAATGCGTCATAAGCCGTGACAAATTCCATTCCTGCATCCGCAATTGCCTGCTTCACCGTATCCAGATCATAGGCTTTCTGATAATGCGTCTCCTCAAATCTATGGTAACGATCATCTTCCTCACGGATATACAGAGTCAGGTCATATTCATTGATCTGCTCTTCCTCATCATAGAAATTCTCCCAGATAAAACTGCCTTCCTCACGGTTCTCGGCAATCGTGGTCTCCCCCATGGTTTCCTTATATTTATATATCGTATTCAGATCAAAGATAAATACTCCTCCCGGATCCAGATAATTGTTGGCAAGTCTCAGCACTTCCACAAAATCCTCATACTCTAGCATATAATTCATGGAATCACAGATGCTTACAATCGCACGAACGGTTCCGTACAGTTCAAAAGCGCGCATGTCCTGCATCAGATAGAGAATCCCCTTCGGATCCTCCGCCTCCTTCTCCATCGCAATCTCCAGCATCTCATCGGACAGGTCCACACCGATCATATCATAGCTTTTTTCAGCCAGAAGGCGGGTCAGTGTCCCCGTCCCGCATCCCAGATCCAGTACGAGTCCGTCATCCACGCCATACTCCCGCAAAAGCCCGGTCAGATAAGCACACCACTCCTCATAGGGAATATTATCCATGAACATATCATAAACAGAAGCAAATCCCGTATATGCATCCATCTGTTATCTCCCTCTCTGTCAATTCCTGTAGCAGAAAAAGCAGGCACAGCCCATCAACCGGGTGCCCCTGCTCTGCCATCTTATCCTGATGAAATTGCAACTATGCGTTTTTACCACAGCACTTTTTATACTTCTTGCCGCTTCCACATGGACACGGATCGTTCGGGAAAATCTTCTTCGCTTTGCGGATGGTACCGGAAGCCTTCTGCTGCTTGTACAGCTCTTTCCGTCTCTCTTCTGTCAGAATGGAATCCCACTGAGGCAGGGTATACAGCCACTCAGCTTTCGCCTCTACCATGTTGTAGTACAACTTCTCCGGATCAATCTCGATTTTAACCTCAGTATCCTCATCCATGGTCTCGATCGGGTTCTGATAATCCTTCAGGCTTTCGTTGATGCCATCCAGGAAACCGGTCATAATCAGGATCTCGGTATTGTACTTCTCAGCAAGCTCCTTCACCGTACCGGTAATCACTTCGGTCGGATTGGAAAGGATCTGCTCATAAATGCCTTTCTCAATGGTGAAATAACCGTTCCACAGGTTTTCTTTCTGTTTATCATCCAAACCATTGCCATAGGCAAGATTTCTCCAGTTTTCTAATAATGCCATAATAATGTGTATCCTTCCTTTGAATTGTTCTCGTGCACGCGACTTATGCACACTATGGCATATAGTATATAACAATTCAGGAGATTTTGCAATTTATTTCTTCATCTTGCTTTTCTTACTTATAAGCCATTTATGATAATGTCTCAGTATACCACATATGAAAATGTCCCAGATGTGGTAAAATATCCTCCATACGACTTATAACGAACAGGAGGAAATCATTATCAGAAAGGTATTACTCACAATGGACGAACAATTA
>JALFHZ010000025.1 GCA_022776445.1 Lachnospiraceae bacterium | reverse complement strand
ATGACCGGTACACCGATTGAAAATGATCTGACGAATCTATGGTCTTTGTTCGATTTTTTGAATCCCGGCCTTCTTGGGACGGCGCAGGAATTCCATGATTTCTGCCGCCGGCTCGGCGATCATCCGGAAGGATATGAGCGGCTGCGGATGATGGTTTCTCCGTTTATCCTCCGGAGGCTGAAGACAGATCGTAAAATTATTTCGGATCTTCCGGATAAGCTGGAGACGGTTGATTATGTGAAGCTTTCGAAAAAGCAGGTAGTGCTGTACCGCAGGCAGGTGGCGGAGCTTGAGGAGAAGCTGCAGAGTGCGGACGGAATGGAGCGCCGCGGTCTGGTACTGGCTTCCCTTATCCGCCTGAAACAGATCTGCAACCATCCGGATCAGTTCCTGGGACAGAACGTGTTTGCTCCGGAGGACAGCGGAAAATTTGAGATGCTGCGGGAGTTGTGTGAGACCATTTATGCAAAACGGGAGCGCGTGCTTGTGTTCACGCAGTTTAAGGAGATTGCGGAGGATCTGGCAGATTTTCTGGCGGAGATATTCCATGTAAGGGGTTTTGTGCTTCATGGAGGAACTCCGGTGAAGGAGAGAAACCGGATGGTGGAAGCGTTTAACGGTGAGAAATATGTTCCGTATATGGTTCTGTCTGTGAAAGCCGGTGGAACCGGGCTGAATCTGACAGCGGCAAACCATGTCATCCATTTTGATCGCTGGTGGAATCCTGCAGTTGAAAATCAGGCAACGGACCGGGCATACCGGATCGGGCAGAAAAAAACGGTGCTGGTTCATAAACTGGTATGTGAAAAAACCGTGGAGGAGCGGATTGATGCAGTGATCCATTCGAAGAAAGAACTGGCGGAGCAGGTGATTGGAAGCGGCGGTGAAAAATGGATTACAGAACTGAGTAATGAAGAACTGCTGGATATGCTGCGGCTGCAGTAAGGGAGGGTATGGATTATGGCAAAATACTGGGATAACGGTGGATTTTTTGAGCAGCCTTCTGCATCCAGCTTAAAGAAAAACAGTCAGTCAACGGTGAAAAAGGAGAAGGCAAAAGGAAAGGTCCTGGATCCGATCGTGGTATCCGGAAGGCAGATTGTGAAAAGCTGGTGGGGAAAAGCCTGGAGTGATAATCTGGAGCAGTATGCGGATTTTGAAAGCCGGTTGGAACGGGGAAAGCGCTATGTACGTACCGGAACGGTTGTGGATCTGAAAATAAATCACGGCAGGATTCTGGCACGGGTGCAGGGGCGCAGAAAGACTCCTTATAAGACGGAAATCAGAATCAGTCCTTTGTCGGAAGAACGCTGCCAGAAAATTATTCAGAATTGCGGACGCCGGGTGGAGAATCTGGAGGAACTGGTGGATGGCAATTTTCCGGATGATCTGAAAGAACTGTTTCTGGGAAAGGATGGGCTGTTTCCGGCACCGAGAGAGATCAGTTTTTCCTGCAGCTGCCCGGACTGGGCATTGATGTGTAAGCATGTGGCAGCCGTTCTGTATGGGGTCGGAGTGCGGCTGGACGAGGATCCTTTGCTGTTTTTTGAATTGCGGGGGATTGATGCAGGGCGTTTTATTGATGTGACGCTGCAAAGCAAGGTGGAACAGATGCTTTCCCATGTGGATTGCAGGAGTGAGCGGATCATTCAGGATCGGAAGATAGAGGAATTATTTGGGATGCAGCTGTAGCGGAAGGAGGTCTCTATGGCAGGGAAAGTTGCAATTGGTATACAGGACTTCGAGGATCTGATACAGAAAAAGTACTTTTATATTGATAAAACCTCTTTTATCAAAGAGTGGTGGGACAGCGGGGATTGTGTGACGTTGATTAGCCGTCCCAGAAGGTTTGGCAAGACCCTGAATATGAGTATGGTGGATTGTTTTTTTTCTGTGGAATATGCAGATCGGGGGGATTTGTTTGAGGGTCTTTCGATCTGGGAGGAGGACGCATACCGAAAGATCCAGGGCACTTATCCGGTGATCAGCCTGTCGTTTGCCAGTGTGAAGGAACGTGATTATCCGTCGACCAGAAAGAAAATATGCCAGCTTCTTACCAATCTCTATGCAGAACATGCTTTTTTGTTGGAGAGCGGATTGTTGTACGAGACGGATATCCGATATTTTAAGCGGGTAAATGAAGAGATGGATGACAGTGATGCGTCATTGGCATTATACCAGTTGTCTGACTATCTGTATCGCTATTATGGGAAAAAGGTTATTATTCTTTTGGATGAATATGATACTCCGATGCAGGAAGCCTACGTGGATGGATATTGGGATGAACTGGTTGGTTTTACCAGAAGCCTGTTTAACGCGTCCTTTAAGACCAATCCGTGGCTGGAACGGGCGATTATGACAGGGATTACAAGAGTGAGCAAGGAATCGATTTTTTCGGATTTGAATAATCTGAAGGTGGTGACTACTACTTCTGATGAATATGCTGCATCTTTTGGGTTTACGGAACCAGAGGTATTTGCGGCATTGGAGGCTTGTGGGTTTTCTGATGAAAAAGAACAGGTAAAGCAGTGGTATGACGGTTTTATTTTCGGAGATCATCGGGATATCTATAATCCCTGGTCAATTTTAAATTTTCTGGATACTGGGAAGCTCACTACTTACTGGGCGAATACCAGTTCCAACAGTCTTGTGGGAAAACTTCTTCGGGAAGGAAACCGCAGGGTTAAGGAGCAGTTTGAGGTATTGCTTCGCGGAGAGAGTATCAGAACTCCGGTCGATGAGCAGATTGTGTATAATCAGCTGGATTATGATGATACGGCTATCTGGAGTTTGCTTTTGGCAAGTGGTTCTCTGAAGGTTCTGAGCTATGAGCAGGAAGGGCTTTTGGAGGACGGGGAAGAGCCGGAGTATGAACTGACTCTTACGAATTATGAAGTAAAGCGTATGTTCCGAAATATGGTTCGCGGATGGTTTCGGGAAGCAGGGGGAGATTATAACGATTTTGTCAAAGCACTGCTGCTGGGTGATCTGGATGCGATGAATGAATATATGAATCGTATTGCGTACAGAACCTTCAGTTATTTTGATACGGGAAACGGACCTTTCGGGGAGGAGCCGGAGCGTTTTTATCACGGTTTTGTTTTGGGACTGATTGTTGATTTACAGGAGAGGTATTACATTACCTCCAACCGGGAAAGCGGTTTTGGAAGATATGATGTCATATTGGAACCCAGGAATCCGGATATGGATGATGCTGTCATTCTGGAATTCAAAGTCAGAAATCGGCGAAGAGAGGCGAGCCTGGAGGAGACGGTGCAGGCTGCTTTAAGGCAGATTGAAGAAAAGCAGTATGCGGCGCAGCTGATGATGCGTGGTATTGCCAAAGAGCGTATCCGCAGCTATGGGTTTGCTTTTCAGGGAAAGACGGTATTGATTTGCTGAGGTTGATCGGGAGTGTGGTCATTCACCCATCGTATGATTCTGTGGGTGGATGACCGCACTTCTTTCTGACTTTATTTTCGCATCGCCCTTCTTGCCTCATGCACCCAGTCCCGGCACTCATAGTGAATCATATAGTTCTGGTCGTATCTTTCTTCATCTCGAATATTTTCTCGCGTGCATTTGTCCTGATAGAGCCGGTAAGCTTTTTTCAGATAGGCATTCCGGCGCATTTCGGCGTATTCCGGAGTCTCGTATTCCTGTTCCCATTCAGGCATTCGGCGGATATGGAGAGCCAGGTAAACCAGCTGGTCAATCCGGATGCTTTCCTGGTCGAAATGTTGGGAGAGCACTGCCGGATCCGGGTATTCTGCCAGCCAGCGTTTGATATCATCTTCAGCGAGAATCTCAGCTTCTGATTCCGGGAGCGGACGGGTGCTTCCTTTCGGGTGTATCTGATAAAATGCCGCTTCTTTTTCGGCACGTTCCTTTTTTAATTGTAAAAGATAATCTTCTGACTGGGACGAAGTCGTGGTGCTGGAGAAGCAGGGCCATTTCTTCAATTCTTCGATGGCATCTGTGACGGGTTCTGTATTGACAACGTTAGTAGTTTCGCCGTATACATAATCGACAAATTCATCAAATTCCCCGAAAATCATCGGATGGATTCTGCCGTAGATCATCTGGGTTTTGATCGTTGGCAGAAGTTCGGTCAGCTGCAGGCTGATGACATGAAAGGCAAGGAGTTCTGCAAAGTCATCCGTGTTGCTGTACTGGTCGAACATCCATTGAAAGGCAGTGATCAATTCCTGGCGGCTCAACAGGTCTTTTCGATAGAGAGATTCCAGGACAGCGCCTACGTCGCCTTTGATATTGTGATTGACATATGGCAGTTCCACCAGAGATAAAAGCGCGTTCAGATCCCCATTGTATGTGGGGATCATCACCGATGCCCAGATTTCATACAGAAAACCGGAAAAATATGCCTCCAGGTCACCTGGATCCTGCTTGGACAGTTTGATCAGCAGTGGGAATGTGCGAGGTTCTTTCCATTCCGCAAGCTGAAGAAGGGCATACATTGGAAGAAAATAGTTTTCCGGCAGATCTGCCAGGTGCTCTGCTGCGTCGTCGAGTGCCAGCAGAAGATAGTCGGTCAGGGATTCCCGCATGGTTTTTGCCTCGGTCAGGATTTCCATGGGAAGATTCCGCGGCAGCCATGTCAGCTTGCGGAGGATTTTGCGGACGGCTGGAACGCAGTTCTTGCGGATGGCAAGGGGAACTTCCCAATCGGGAGTATCGGGACTTGCAGCTATGGATTCCCAGGGCAGCAGGTGCTGCAGCGCACGATTGACTTCGAAGAGGCAAAACGGGTGCAGACCCTGCATTTCTGCCCAGTTTCTCATATCAATATAATCTTCATGCTCCGGATCGTCCAGAACCTGAATCAGGTGTTCATATCCGTTTGGACCGCCGCAGTCTTCCGGTATCATATTGCCGCTGAAACCTTTGATGCGCGGATAAGGGTAAGGATAGTCTTCGATGCACTTATGGATCGTGAGGTTGTGGATCCAGGTGTCTCCAAAATCGTAGGTATAGGTACATTGATATCCGGTGCGGAAATAGTCGTCGATCCAGGTTTCTTCTGCATCCAGACGCTCGCTGTCATCATCAGCAGGAAAGTCATACTCTTCCGGATTTTCGGTTATGATATGTTTGCCATGGCTGGTGGTGCAGCTGAATTCAAACAGGTGATAATTCTGCCATTCAAATACAGTCTGCAGGATCAGGTGCAGCTCCTGAAACCGGAGTGAGGCGGGAATCAGAAGGTTTCGCATAATTTCCGGGTGAATGCCCTGGATGGTGATTGTGAGTTCATAAGCTTTCATGGTGATCAGTACTCCTTTTTTCTCGTAATTCTGCAACGTAGGACTGAACTGTGCGCAGGCTTCCGGTATAGCCCATACCTTGTATGCGCTGATGAATCTGGCGTGTGCTGATACCGGGAGAGGAAAGCCATGCCTGAATCTGGCTTTCATATGGCTCAATCCGCCTTGGCTTGTGGCGTTTGCCAAGAGTCGTGGATGGATAGTTGTTACGGATGAAGTTCATGGCAGTCCGCGGGTCACAGTGAAACCGTTCTGCAATTTCGCGGGCAGTTATGCCTTGCTCATATAACTGGCGCATATCGGCTTGCAGTTCAGGTGGAACAGGATGAATGATGTGTTTCATGTTTTTATTCCTCCGGGGGTATATTAAAATGATAAGGGAAAGCATATGAAGTTGCAATGGCAAAGTTTTTGCACAGCAAGACAGAAAGCAGGCGGTTACTGCCTCTTTTCTTTTGCCGGGATTAATGTTATGATAAGAAAAAGTTGTAGAAGTGGTTATTTTTCGAATGGAGGTGGTCTGGTAATGGCTGAGAAAAATTTAAGTTGGAAAGTTCTGAAACGGAGAACCATCATTCGTGACCCATGGATCAATCTGGAAGCCAGCGATTGCGAGCTGCCGGACGGCACTCGGATAGCTCCGTTTTATGTGAATCATGTGAATGATTTTGCTGTGATCGTGGCGGTGACGGAACAGGGAGAACTGTTGCTGGAGCATCAGTATCGGCATGGTGTAGAAGCCGTTCTTCTGGAACTTCCGGCTGGAGCGATTGAGCCGGGGGAACAGCCGGAGAAGGCGGCAGCACGGGAACTGTTGGAAGAAACCGGTTATCGGGCGGATCAGCTGGAATTTCTCTGCAAAATTGCACCGAATGCTTCGAGCAGCAGCAATTTCGCCTGGTGTTATCTGGCGCGGGATGTGGTGCGTGTTGCGGGACAGAAGCTGGATGAGACGGAACTTCTGGAGGTGCTGACTGTACCGCTTGCTCAGGTGAGGGAGATGCTGCAGAAAGGCGAATTTGTGCAGGCAGTGCATGTGGCTGCGCTGTATCGGGCACTGGAGCTGTTATGATTTCTGGAGGTGTGGTCTTTTACATTTGGCTATGCTTGTATTTTGATTATGGATAGGCTAAAATGTAAGAAGAGTTATATTTTGGGAGGAATTCAGATTTGGCAAAGACGATCGTTGAGCTTCTAAAACAAACAAAAGAATATGAGGATAATCTCATTGGGTTTGAGTCAGAAGATATCAGTAATGAAGATTTACAGCCGATACCATATCCATCAGATGATATTCGGATCAGTCAGCATATGTATTCCATTTATCAGATATATTATTGGATTGACCAGGAGATTCTGGTATTACAGCCGGATTTTCAGCGGAATCAGGTTTGGGATGTTCAGAGAAAGTCTCTGTTGATTGAATCAGTTATGCTTAGAATTCCGATTCCTGCTTTTTATTTTCAGGAAGATTCTGAAGGCAATAAGATGGTGATTGATGGGTTGCAGCGATTATCTGCGATCTATGCTTTTATGCAGGATGGATTTCGATTGAAAGGTCTTCAGTATTTACAAGATTGTGAAAAACTGACATATTCTGAATTACCTAAAAAGTATCGAATTCGCATTCAGGAGACACAGCTTGCAGTCAATATATTGGATAGCAGATGCAGTGAAAGGGTAAAGTTTGATGTTTTCAGACGTGTAAATACAGGTGGTGTTCCTCTTAATTCGCAGGAAATACGTAATATTATGGCAAATAATGCTGTGAGGCAATTGTTGAGAAACATGAGCCAGTCAGAAGAATTTATTATGGCAACAAGAGGAAGAGTTCATGATATTAGAATGGATGCGCAGGAATTGTGCCTTAGATTTATAGCATTTTATATTCGCTATGATAATCATCAGTTGAAGGATCTTTATTCGCTGGCTCCTTTGCTGGATGAGATTGTCGTAATGCTTAATCGAAAATCGTCGGATGAATTGTTATGTTTTGAAACGGTATTTTGTGAAAGTATGGCGAAGTGTGCGGCTTTGTTGGGAGAAACTGCGTTTTCCAAGAAGAATAGCACACATATAATTAATAAACCTTTATTTATCAGCTGGAGTGTCATATTGGCATACCGAACGGAAAGTGTGGAATTATTAAGAAGTAAGCGGGATGAAGCTGTAAGATTACAGTATCAGTATTTTCAAGAAGGAGAGTATTTCAATGCCATTACTTCATCGACTACTACACGTAGAAATATTCGGTTACAGTTTGAGGCTGTAGAGCGCATTTTGGAGGAACTGTTTTCATGATTAAAACAATGGAATTGATAAATTTCAAGTGTTTCAGCCATGCGGAATTGGAACTGCGGAATCTTACAATATTATCAGGAGCTAATGCAACTGGTAAATCCTCAGTAATACAGGCTTTAATTTTAGCAAATCATACAAATTGGCAAGGGGAAAATAGAGGAGGAAATTGGGATTTAGTAACGATTGACATTAATAGTATATTTGGTTTTTCTATAGGTGCGCCAAATGCGCTGAGATCGCAGGATCCCGTGGATGAAGGGGATTTCGCGTTTGCAGTTTCTTTACAGGACGAAGAAGGTAAGGTTGAATACTGTTATGATATTGATATGAAGTTTCCATTGATTTTGCGTGCAAGAGGAAATAAAATAAGACCGATTCAGAGCTTTCAGTATGTGAATGCAGAGCGTGTTGGTCCGCGTGTATCTACGCGGGCTGGAAATGGTGAGGGGATATCTTCTGATGGAGAAAATGCTTCTTATTTGATTCAGGTCGCTGATGAAAGTTCTCGTGAAATTGCCGGAGATTTAAAAATGGGTATTGGCGAATCTCATAAATTCTCTTATTTTGTTGAGCAGTGGATGTGTGCAATTCTCGGTGATGTGCAGTTGGATATCAAAACAGATTATAATAAAGCGATTACGGAGTTACTTATCAAAAATAAGTTGGTAGATCATGGTGTAGTTCCGACTCTGACCGGGTTTGGTATCAGTTATGTATTGCCGATTGTAGTGGCAGGTTTATGGGCTTCAGGCGAAAAGAATGCGATATTGATTTTGGAAAATCCTGAAGCACATCTGCATCCGTATGCTCAGAGCAACATGGGTAAGTTTCTGGCATTATTGGCAGTGAGCGGAGTGCAGGTGATCATTGAAACACATAGTGAGCATATCATTGATGGTGCGAGATATCAGATGGCTTATTTGAATGCTTCAGATAATATGTGTGTTAATTTTATGGAACATGAAGGGCGCACGATCAATATAAAAACAATATCTGTAAATAAATATGGGGAATTAAGTATATGGCCGAAAGGATTTTTTGACCAGAAGCAGATGGACTTGCGTGAGATTATGATGCTGAGGAGAAAAGATGTTTGCAATCAATAATCAATTCGAGAAAGATAGCTTGGATTGGCATAATTCAGGAAATTAAGCAGGTTATCTAATGTGTCTGATTATTATGAGTTTATGAAAACCTGTTTTCTGGAAAGTGAGTTCTCAAATGAAGTGAAAAGCGGATTGGAGCGTATTGATGATTTTCCTCTTCATGTGGAAGAAATAACCGATAATCTGGCATTACTGAATGATGAGGCAATTAAAATTTATGATCGCTATGGAGATGCGCATGAGAAGGATGCCATGCGCGAGTTAGCAGCAAGAGCGTTAGACTGTTCTGGAGATCCGAAGCATAAACATGAATTAGTATTTCCATTTCCGTATTCGGAAGAGGGCGAAAATGGTTCCATTACATACATTGCGCAGATTACTTGTTGTCCGCATATGAAGTTAATTCGAAGAGATTCCAATTTACGGATTTATTTTTACTGGAGAGATATGCGCATTGGTGAGGGCAAAAAGGTATTGATTGGAAAGATCGGATCCCATCCATATTAAGACAACTCCATCATTTTTATGCTTCTCCCCCTTGCCAATTCCTCCCAGACCCGATACAATAGAGTGGAATGGTCCGGAACAGCTGTCCGGATGTGGAGTAAATTAAGAAAGATGAGACAGCCACAGTTATGGAAATTACAACGAAACTGATTACGCCGTTGACAGAGGCGAAGTATCTGAGCATGGAGAATGCGGACAGATACCGCTCTGTCATGCGGCTTTTTTATTTGAATTATGAGAAGATGCGGTACTGGATGTATCAGGAAGAGGTCTTTGAGGAACTGAAGCAATCGGAGTATTTTGCGGACTATACGATGGAGCAGTGCCAGCAGGACTTAAAAGCACTGGTGGAGTGGAAGAATCTGGTGACGATTCAGGACACGCGGAAAGTGACCAGCATCGAGGAGTTTAAGAATAAGAAATTCCGCTATCAGATGTCGGAGTATTCGGTGGAAATTGAGCGTATGGTGGTGCGTCTGGAGAACCTGATGGTGGAAGGCGCATCCCTGGAACCGACGCTTCTGGAGCGGATTCGGAATCATCTGTCCGGACTGGAGGAGATTGCCGCACAGGAGGAAGAGCAGATTGCGGTATGGTGGAATGACCTGAATCATGATTTTATCCGGCTGAATCAGAATTATCAGGATTATATGCGGGAACTGAACAGTGTGAAGGCGGAGGAGATGATGCGTACCCGGGAATTTCTGTTGTTCAAGGACCGGCTGATCGACTATCTGCGCTCGTTTGTAAAGAGCCTGCAGCTGAACGCGGGGAAGATTGAGCAGTATCTGAAGCAGGTGCGCACGGAGACAGTGGAGCAGATTCTGGCGCAGGTGACGGCGCATGAGCTTGCGATTCCGCGGCTGGATATGGACGTGGATGAAGCGATGATCCGGGAGCGGATGGAAGGACGCTGGGAGAGCATTCGAAGCTGGTTCGTCGGAGAAGGCGGAGCTGGTTCTGAGGCGGCGAAGGTGTTTGATACGACCAACGAGATCATCCGTAAGATCACCCGTTATGCGGCGCGGATCAGTGAGTCCGGCGGCAATGGAGCAAATCGCCGGGAGGAGTACCATAAGCTGGCGGTCATGTTTGGAAAATGCGAGGATATCCGGGAGGCGCATCGTCTTTCGGCGATGGTATTCGGTGTGGAAAAACCGGTACATCTGCGGGGAGATCTGAAACGAAAGACGGAGAGCATCAACAGCGGTGTGTATGAGGAGGAACCGCTGCTGGTGACGGTGACGCCGCGTGTCCGTACGTATAAGGAAAAGGCGAAGCGCAGCGGAATTGTGGACCGTACCCGGGAGAAGCAGGCGGTGAAGGAGGCGACACTCCGGCAGATTCAGGAGGAGCGGGAGCTTTTAAAAGGATATATTCGGGATAACCGTCTGGATTTCGCGTTGCTTCCTGTGCTGGAGCCGCGGATCCGGGACGTGTTTCTGACCTGGCTTTCCAAAGCGCTGGAACGGAAGGACCGGACAGCGAAGACCGAAGAAGGACGGATGTATCGTGTGGAGGAACCGGAGACTGGAAGACGGTGCACGGTGGTGTGCACGGACGGCAGCTTTACGATGCCGGCATTTTCGATTGTATTTGAGGATGAAGTATGAATGGATTGGAAGTACTGCTGAGCCGCAGGTGGATTTTAAAATCCAGGGATAAGGATCTGTACTATCAGCTGCGGGATCAGCTGGGAAGTGTGAAGAAATTTCTGACAGAGAAGCTGGGATATCAGGTAGTGGTGAATCCGTATCTGATCAAGGTGGAGAAATTGCCGGCACAGGCGAAGACATGGATGGGGATTCAGGAGTTTAACGACCGGATTCAGTATGTGTTTCTCTGCCTGATCCTGAGCTTTCTGGAGGAGAAGGAGGCGGAGGAGCAGTTTGTGCTCTCGGAACTGACGGAGTATATTCAGGCAGAGTACCGGGAGGAGCAGATCGACTGGACCTCGTACTCGTATCGCCGCCATCTGATCCGGGTGGTCAAGTTCTGTGTATCCTGCGGAATTCTGGAGGTGGACGACGGCAGTGAGGACAGCTTTATGCGGGATGCGGAGGGCGAGGTTCTCTATGAGAATACGGGTGCAAGCCGTTATTTTATGAGAAATTTTACGAGAAACATCATGGATTACACGAGATCGGAAGATTTTGCGGAGGACGAGTGGCTGGATCTGGATACGGACCGCGGGCTGGCCAGAAGGCAGCGTGTTTATCGAAAACTGCTCATGAGTCCGGGGATGTACCGGAATGGGGAGAATGATGAGGACTTTGCGTATATCAAAAATCTGCGCGGACGGATATCGGAGGAGCTGGAGGAGCTTCTGGACTGTGAACTTCAGGTGCACAGAAGCAGTGCATTCCTGATTGTGCGGGAGGGCGGAGGTCTGGGACGGTGCTTCCCGGAGGAGAAGACTCTGTCGGATATTGCGCTGCTCTGTCTGGGGCAGATCCGGGAGCAGGTGCGGAGCGGACGATGGGAGGTGCCTGCGGATGAGTGCCTGCGGATATCGGAGCCGGAGTTTCGGCAGCTGGTGGAAGAATGCAAGCTTCGGTATGGAAGTGGTTTTATCAAGACCTATCGGGAGATGACGACCGGTGATTTTTACCGCGAAGTGCTGGATTATCTGGAATCTGTGGAGCTGATTGAAGTAATCGGAAGGCAGGTTGTGATCTGGCCGGCAGCAGGAAAGCTTGCGGGGGAATATCCGCAGGATTATGTACCTGTGCCGGAGCAGGGTGCGATGAAGAAAAAGGAAGGAGAAATCTGAGATGACAAACAGCAGATGGCAGATGAACCGGATTGGTTTGCTGGATTTCTGGTATTATGATGAGGAGGAGTTTTCTTTCCTGGATGGACGGATGCTTCTGCGCGGATCGAATGGTTCCGGAAAGTCCGTGACGATGCAGAGTTTTATTCCGCTGATTCTGGACGGCAATATGCGCCCGGAGCGGCTGGATCCGTTTGGTTCCCGTGCCCGGAAGATGGAGAATTATCTTCTGGAGGAGGGAGATGAACGGGAGGAGCGGACCGGATATCTGTATCTGGAGCTGAAGCGCCGGGAGGGGAACAATTACCTGACGATCGGTGTCGGTCTGCGTGCCAGAAAGAATAAAAAACTGGAGACCTGGTATTTTTATATTGGTGACGGAAGACGGATCGGGAAGGATTTTTTCTTATACAAAGATACGGAGGCGAAAATTCCATACACTCGTCAGGAATTGAAAAACCGCATTGGTGACGGCGGCAGGGTGATTGACAGTCAGTCGGAGTACATGGAGACGGTCAACCGGCTGGTGTTTGATTTTGACTCTGTGGACAAGTATAAGGAGATGCTGGATCTGCTGATTCAGCTTCGTTCCCCGAAGCTTTCCAAGGATTTTAAGCCGACGGTACTGAATGAGATCCTGAGCAATTCGCTTCTGATGCTGTCGGAGGATGATCTGCGTCCGATGTCGGAGGCCATTGAGAATATGGATGCACTCAAGACGAATCTGGATACGCTGCGGGACAGCCTGCAGGCGGCAGGGCAGATTGAGCGGATCTATGACCGGTATAATCAGTCGGTACTTTTTGAAAAGGCGGATCGGTATCTGCAGGAGACTGCGCGTCTGAAGCAGCAGGAGCAGGAAGCGGATGATCTGAAGCGCCGGATTCAGGAGATGGAGGAAGCGGGCAGGCAGCAGGAAGAACGGTATCAGCGCCTGGAACAGGAAGAGAAGCTTTTAAAGGAAAAGCAGGATTCTCTGAATGCCAGTGATGCGGTGCGTCTGAAAGAGCAGGAGACGGAACTGGATCAGGAACTGAAAAAGGCGGAAACGGACTGCGGCAAAAAGGAGTCTCAGGAACAGGAGAAGAAGGACCGGTGCCGGGAGATGGAATGCTCGATCCGGGAGCAGGAGACACAGAATGAGGAAGTCTGGGACGGGATTGAGGAATTGCTGGAAGCGATGCAGGAGGATATGGAGCAGCTTCCGTTTGATGAGAGCAGTTTCCTTCAGAAAGAATTGTTGGAGCATCCGCAGCAGCCCTGTGATTTTCCGGCACACGAGCGTCTGCTGGAGGATTACAGAAAGAAGGTTCAGGATGGCGTCCGGGTATTGCGGGAAGAGCAGCGTCTGCAGCAGCAGTATGATGCGGATTTGAAGCGTCTGGATGAGCGGCGGGAGCAGAGAGACCGCGCGGAGCGTGAGAAGATCCAGCTGGAACGGCAGCTGCAGCAGATCCGGGAGGAACTGATCGAACAGGGGTATCTCTGGGAGCGCGGCAATCAGGAACTCAAGGTGCCGGAGACGGTGATGCAGGAATTTTCCAGACGGGTGCGTGCGTTTGATGAAACCGGGGATTATGGAGAGATCCGGGAGCTGTTTCGTGTGGCTTATACGCAGGCGGAGGGCAGTCTGAGACAGCTGCTGTACCGGGAGCAGGAAAAACAGAGACAGGCGGATGAGTCACTTCGACAGAAGGAAGAGGAGATTGCGGAAGTTCGAAGCAGAAAGGAGCTGGTTCCGGAGCGGTCTGCCGCTGTGAAACGGAACCGGGAGCGGCTGCGGCGCATGGGAATTCCGTTCTATCCGTTTTATCAGGCGGTGGATTTTGATGCGGGGCTGGACGGAGCACAGGCAGCGCGGCTGGAGGAAGCGCTTGCGCAGATGGGGATTCTGGATGCGCTGATTATTCCGGCAGAATATCGGAGCCGGGTACTGGAGCTTGATCGGGGCAGCTGCGACCGCTATCTGTTTGGGGACCGGAAGCATGTGCGGGACAATGTGATGGCGGTGCTGGATGTGGACAATCCGGATCAGGATATTCTTCTGCATCAGCTGATCGGCAGTGTGCTGCAGGCAATCGGATATGAAGGCGGATGTTCAGATACTCCGGCGGACGGTTCGGAATCCCCGGGAACCTGGGTGGATCCGGCGGGATGTTATCGTCTGGGCGTGCTGGAGGGCACCGTCTCTTTGGAATATGAACCGCAGTTTATCGGAGCGAGAACGAGAGAACGGGCAAGACAGAAGCGGCTGGAACAGCTTCAGGAGGAATATGACCGTCTGAAAGTGGAAAAAGAGGCGGTGGATCATCAGGTGGAGGAATTGAAGCGGCGCCTGGATGTCCTGCGGGAAGAGTTCGAGAAGCTGCCGGGCGGTGCGGATATCCGGCTGGCGGCCCGGGATTACGGAGATGCGGCAGTAGCGGCAGAACGGGCGGCTGCGGCGGTGGCGGAAGCGCAGACGCAGGCAGAACGCAGTGCGTCGCTGTTGAAGGAGATCCGGCTGGAGGTGCAGGAAATCTGCGGAAAGGCATATCTG
>JALFHZ010000023.1 GCA_022776445.1 Lachnospiraceae bacterium | reverse complement strand
CAGAGTATGCAGGAACTGATCGGTGTGCTGTATGAGGGCGCCAAAATCAGGAAAGCTTCTTCGGGTAAAGGTCCTGATCATAATGGCAAAAAAGGTCTGTACATTGGCGTCGGAGCTGTTTCTGCAGTGGTGCTGGCCGGGGTTTTGCTTATGGCCGGCGGCACAAAGGAAAGCCTTGATCCGGAAGCAGCCCGGAAAGCTGCAATCGAAAGCACAGAGATTGGAGATCCGGAAGAAAATTCGATAATAAATCCGACAAGAGAAACAGGCTCCGGCTCGACAGAAGCGGCTGAGGAAATGGTGATCGTGGATACCGATGTTCAGGAAGATGAACTGGGAGAGCAGATTGTTTTTTATCATCCGCAGGACAGTATTGATGCAACCGGTACAACGCTGTTTTTATGCAAACCGGACGGTACCGTGGAGGTAAAAGGTTCCAATGCAAGCGGGCAGTTTGAAGCGAAGGATTGGACCGGTGTGGTATCTGTAAAGACCGGATATTACCATACATTGGGTCTCCGACAGGACGGAACAGTACTCGTGACGACTCCGGCAGGAAGGGACTATGGACAATATGATGTAGACCACTGGACCAATATTGTGGATATCGCTGCGGGACCGCTTTTAAGTATTGGCGTGACCGCGGATGGAAATGTTCTGGCTGCCGGTAATGGGAACAGTGATAAGATTGACCTCAATCATCTGCGGGAGTGGACTGATATCAGGCAGATCGCATGTTCACATGGCAGATTCGACTGCATCGCCGGACTCCGTACGGATGGAACCGTTGTTTTCGAAGGTGAATTCGATGCAGATATTCATGGCTGGGAAAAGGTAGAAAATATATTTTTCAACTATGGTATCCTGGTGGGAATGGAGGCAGACGGAACAGTACATGTGGAAGCCCTGGCAGATGATCCGGAGATTCTCGAATGGGCGAATACCATGAAGAATCTGCCAAAGATGAAACAGATTATCTCACATACGGTGGGAATCACGGCAGACGGAACGGTGTTATTACCTTACCTATCAGACACGGAACGCGAGGTGACAGGGTGGACGGATATGGTCGGCATTTCGCGTTGGAATAGTGGCTTTTGCGGCATTAGATCTGACAGTACAATTGTATATGATTACCCGAATTCTGGAAATGCAGAGTTAGAGGATTTTACGAATCTGGAATGGGTAAGACTAACGGATAATGTAAATTTCGGCAGTTACACGGGTATTATGGGACAGACAAAGGATGGAACAATCCTTTACTGCGGAGCAAATAATCTGTATATGGGTTGGATCGATGAGCTGGGTGAGTCAGCAGAAATTGCGGATGTAGAAGAAAGAATGCTTGTGCTGCAAGATGGAACCATGTATACAGGCGGATATGAAGATGTTCTTCCTCATTCGAATGTAAAAGAGGCAATTTATTCAAGCGACGGCTGCATACTGTTGATGCAGGATGGAACGGTTGATGCATATGGGCTGTATGGGGGTGTACATCAGTGTGAGGAAGATGTGAAGGCGTGGACAGGAATTCAGCAGATTTGCGGAGATGATGAGTGGGTCTGCGGATTAAAAGCGGACGGAACCGTTGAAATGACAGGGGACTTGGCCTCTGATGAAACTGACATTAAGAGCATATTTGCCTCAAAAAGCGTTTGCCTGGGGATTCGAGGGGATGGTACGGTGGCAGTTCTGAAAGCTTCCAACCGTGATGAGCAGAGCGGACTGCTGCAGGCAGAGCAGTGGACGGATATGGTTCAACTGGCGCTCAGTGAATCCCACATCATCGGTCTGAAAAACGACGGGACTGTGGTTGCTGCAGGAGATAATAACAATGGTGAATGTGACATTGAAGAATGGGCCGATGTTGTTTCCGTGGATGCGGCAGATGGCTGTACGATCGGACTTACAAAGGATGGAAAACTTCTGATGGCAGGTTCCTTATATTAAAGAAAAATATGGTTTTCCGGGAGCCGCAGGGTTCCTGGTGAAGAAAGGTATGAACAGGAGAAGCAAATGGATATCAACAGCCTCTGGTCAGGATATGACTTAAATTC
>JALFHZ010000244.1 GCA_022776445.1 Lachnospiraceae bacterium | reverse complement strand
CGGAGCAGGAAGAAGCGCGAAGACGGCAAATCTTTACTGCGAGGTCAATGAGAGCATGAAGGCCTATGGAGTGGCCGGCCATCGTCACACGCCGGAGATTGAGGAGCAGCTTGGTTATGCATCCGGTCAGCAGGTAACCATCAGCTTTACACCACATCTGGTTCCAATGAACCGCGGCATTCTGGTGACTGCTTATGCGACGCTGAAAAAAACGGTGACCACCGAAGAAGTAAAAGCGATTTATGATAAATATTATCAAAATGAATATTTCGTACGGGTGCTGGAGCCGGGAATGCCTCCGGAGACCCGTTGGGTAGAGGGCAGCAACTTTGCGGATGTTTCCTTTAAGATTGACCCGCGCACCAATCGGATTGTGATGATGGGCGCGATTGACAACATGGTAAAAGGCGCAGCCGGTCAGGCCATGCAGAACATGAACCTGATGTTCGGGCTGCCGGAGAATACGGGGCTCAAGCAGATCCCGGTATTCCCGTAGGATTCGGAAAGGCATAAGATTATGGGCGGTACAATGAAGATTCTTGTCCGGGAAATGACGCTGGAGGATTACGATGGCGTTTATAAGCTCTGGATGAGCATCCAGGGATTCGGGATCCGGTCGATTGATGATTCCCGGGAAGGTGTGGAACGTTTCCTGAAGAGGAATCCGACTACCAGTGTTGTTGCAGAACAGAACGGCAGGATCGTCGGCTCGATTCTCTGCGGTCATGATGGCCGCACCGGTTTCTTTTATCATGTTTGTGTGGCGAAGGATTACCGGCAGCATGGAGTTGGTCACCGGATGGCGCATTTTGCCATGCGGGCGCTGCAGGCGGAGGGCGTGAATAAGGTCAGCCTGATTGCATTCAAAAGCAATGATCTGGGCAATGCGTTCTGGCGCAATGTGGGATGGACGGAGCGGACGGATGTCAATTATTACGATTTTATATTAAATGAGGAAAACATAACCCGGTTTAACCAGTAGTTACAGCAGGAGGAGAAAGATTATGAAAGTGATCGAAGGCGGAGTAACCGCAGCAGTCGGATTTCAGACAGCATCGACGGCAGCAGGTATCAAATACAAGGACAGAAAGGATATGGCGCTGATTTACAGTGAGCAGCCCTGTAAGGCGGCCGGAACCTTTACCACCAATATCGTAAAGGCGGCTCCGGTCAAATGGGATCAGCAGATAGTGAAAAACTCTGCTTATGCACAGGCTGTTGTAGTCAATGCCGGAATTGCAAATGCATGTACCGGTGCGGAAGGCATGGGATACTGTGCGGAGACGGCAAAGGCGGCATCTGCGGCACTCGGGATTCCGGAGGATGCGGTTCTGGTCTGCTCGACCGGTGTGATCGGCAAGCAGCTGCCGATGGATAAGCTGGCTGCCGGAATCAAGGCGATGGCACCGCAGCTGGATGGCAGTCTGGAGAGCGGTACCGCAGCGGCGCAGGCGATTATGACGACCGATACCAAGAAGAAAGAAGTGGCGGTACAGTTCGAAGTGGGCGGAAAGACAGTGACCATCGGCGGCATGTGCAAGGGCTCCGGTATGATCCACCCGAATATGTGCACGATGCTCGCATTTGTCACTACGGATGCGGCGATTTCAAAGGAACTGCTGCAGGAGGCGTTGAGCGAGGATATCAAGGATACCTATAACATGATCTCTGTGGATGGAGATACTTCAACGAATGATACCGTGCTTCTGCTGGCCAATGGCATGGCAGGCAATGTCGAGATCACGGAGAAGGGTGCGGATTATGAAGCATTCTGTAAGGCACTGAATGTTGTCAATGAGACCCTGGCCAGGAAGATGGCAGGTGACGGCGAAGGCTGCACCGCTCTGTTTGAGGTAAAGGTGGTTGGAGCGGAGAGCAAGCAGCAGGCAGTGGTTCTGTCCAAATCGATCATTACCTCCAGTCTGACCAAGGCAGCGATCTATGGACATGACGCCAACTGGGGCCGTATCCTGTGTGCGATGGGCTATTCCGGAGCACAGTTTGATCCGGAAAAGGTGGATCTGTTCTTTGAAAGTGCTGCCGGAAAGCTGCAGATCATCAAAGACGGAGTAGCACTGGACTACAGTGAGGAAGAGGCGACCAGGATTCTGTCTGAGCCGGAGGTGACGGCGATTGCAGATGTGAAGATGGGCGATGCGTCTGCCACGGCATGGGGCTGTGATCTGACTCTGGATTATGTAAAGATCAATGCGGATTATCGTTCCTGATATCGGAATCAGGAAAACCGGATGAAAAAGGTGAGGAGAGAGATTATGAATATTGAAAGTGATATCATGCGCAAGGCGGAAGTACTGATTGAGGCGCTTCCTTATATCCAGCGTTTTAACCGCAAAATCATCGTGGTAAAGTATGGCGGCAGCGCCATGGTGGATGAGGAGCTGAAGCGCCGTGTGATTCAGGATGTGGTTCTTTTGAAACTGGTAGGATTCAAGCCGATTATCGTGCACGGCGGCGGCAAAGAGATCAGCCGCTGGGTGAATAAAGTCGGTATGGAACCGCATTTCATCAATGGACTGCGTGTGACCGATGCGCCTACGATGGAAATTGCGGAGATGGTTCTGAATAAGGTCAATAAAAGCCTGGTCCAGCTGGTCAACGAACTGGGGGTCAAGGCAGTCGGCATCAGCGGTAAGGACGGCATGATGCTGAAATGTGAGAAGAAATATTCAAACGGTGAAGATATCGGATATGTAGGTGAGATTACCGAGGTCAATCCGAAGGTGATTTATGATCTGCTGGAGAAGGATTTCCTGCCGATTATCTGTCCGATTGGATTTGATGAAGATTATATGAGCTACAACATCAACGCGGATGATGCAGCCTGTGCCATAGCACGTGCCGTAAAGGCAGAAAAGCTGGCATTCCTGACAGATGTGGAAGGGGTTTACCGTGACTTTAACGATAAAAATTCCCTGATTTCCGAGATGACGGTCGATGAGGCGCAGGAATTTGTAAAGAGCGGCAGCCTGGGCGGCGGCATGCTTCCGAAGCTTCAGAACTGCATTGATGCAATTGAGAATGGTGTATCCAGAGTGCATATTCTGGATGGAAGAATTCCGCACTGCCTGCTTCTGGAGATCTTTACCAATAAGGGTATCGGTACCGCAATGCTGAAGGACGGCGGAGAGCGTTTTTATTCTGCAGAAGGGAAAGACTGAGAGCATTGGAGGATTATGATGGAAAAACAACAGTATATTGATCGTGCAGAGCACGTATTATATAAGACATACAACCGGTTTCCGGTGGTCTTTGATCATGGAAACGGGGTTCATCTCTATGATACCGACGGTCAGGAATATCTGGATTTCGGCGCCGGCATTGCCGTAATGGGACTGGGATATGGCAATCAGGAACTGAATGATGCTGTAAAAGCGCAGGTGGATAAGCTTCTGCATATCTCCAACCTGTTTTATAACGAGCCGGCGATTGAGGCAGGAGAGCGCCTGCTGAAGGCATCGGAGATGGATAAGGTGTTTTTTACCAACAGTGGAACCGAGGCCATTGAAGGTGCGCTGAAGATTGCAAAACGCTATGCATATAATAAGGGAATGGCACCGGATTATGAGATCATTGCCATGAAACATTCCTTCCACGGCAGAAGCCTGGGGGCATTGTCCGTGACCGGCAATGATCATTATCAGGAGCCGTTTGCGCCGCTGATCCCGAATATCCGGTTTGCGGAGTTCAACAATCTGGACAGCGTGAAGGCACTGTTTTCCGAGAAAACCTGCGCGGTTCTGATGGAGACGATTCAGGGCGAGGGCGGTATCTATCCGGCGACGGAGGAATTTATCAGGGGCGTACGTCAGCTCTGTGATGAACATGATGCACTGCTGATGCTGGATGAGATTCAGTGTGGTATGGCCAGAAGCGGATCCATGTTTGCATGGCAGGGATATGGCGTGAAGCCGGATGTGATGACGGTGGCGAAGGCATTGGGCAATGGTGTGCCGATCGGTGCCTTCCTCGCCTGCGGCAAGGCAGCGACGGCGATGGTGCCGGGTGACCACGGCACGACCTACGGCGGCAATCCGCTGGTGTGCGCATCTGCTGCCAAGGTGCTGGAGCTGTTTGAAAAGCTGGATATCGTCGGTCATGTGCAGGAAATCGGCGCATACCTGTGGGAAAAGCTGGATGAGCTGATGGCGCGTCATGAGGGTGTGATTGTCGGACACCGGGGAAAAGGTCTGATTCAGGGACTGGAGTTTGCATGTCCGGTTGGCCCGGTTGTGACTAATGCGCTTCTGGAGCAGAAGCTGGTGCTGATCAGTGCAGGCGCGAAGATCATCCGCTTTGTGCCGCCGCTTGTGATTGAGAAGGCAGATGTGGATGAGATGGTAAAACGGCTTGAGACAGCGCTGCAGATGGCTGAATAGGGAAAACGCGATATCAGAGAACGAAAAGAGAACCGGAAGACAGGGCGGATGAGAACCCTGTCTTCCGGTTTATGTATGTTATACAGGACTATTGCGGAAGTTCGGAAGTGCAGTGCGGGCAGCGAGTCGCATCGAGATCGATCTTGCTCTTACAGAACGGGCAGACCTTTTCGTGAGGCGCCGGAGCCGGAGCTTCGTTCTTCTTATGGAGCTTGTTCAACTCACGGATCACCAGGAATACCACGAATGCCATGATCACAAAGTTAATCACTTCGGTGATGAACTGGCCGTAGGCGATGACGGAAGTCTCTTCCTTTGCTGCTGCAAGGGTTGCATAGGTCTGACCATTCAGCGCAATGAACATGTTGCTGAAATCAATCTTTCCGGTCAGGACACTGAGCGCCGGCATGATCACATTTTCAACGAGAGACTTTACCAGACTGTTGAATGCACCGCCGATGATAACGCCGACTGCCATGTCAAGCATGTTGCCTTTCAAGGCAAAATCCTTGAATTCTTTTAAAAGGTTTTTCATGAAAAATTCCCCCTTGGTTGAGATTTGGTATTAGTATAAACGTAAGTTCCGGAGCTTGTCAATCTTTTCAAAGTGAAATGTATGTGATACAATGTGCGGTAAGTGAATGTGAAAGGAGACTGTGTGATGATAGAAAAAGAACAGGTGGGAGTCTGGACAGACCGGCTTGCTTCAAAAGCGTCCGTGCCCGGCGGCGGCGGAGCGTCTGCTCTGGGAGGCGCGCTTGCGGCAGCCCTGGGACAGATGGTTGCAAACCTGACGGTTGGCAAGAAACGTTATGCGGATGTGGAAGAGGAGATGCAGCAGTGCCTGTTTGCACTGAATGTGCTTCAGATGGAGCTTCTTGCGCTGGCAGATAAGGATGCGGAGGTATTTGCGCCTCTGGCGGAGGCTTATGGCATGCCGTCCGGTACGGAGGAAGAAAAAGCAGAGAAAGAACGCGTGATGGAAGAGCGGCTTCTGGCTGCCAGCCAGGTCCCGATGATGATGATGGAGAAAGCGGCCGGCGTGCTGGATTTTGTGGAACTTCTGGAAAAGAAAGGCAGTAAGATGGCTGTGTCCGATGCGGGCGTGGCAGCGCAGTTTGCACGTGCCGCGATTACGGGCGCGGTGATGAACGTGTATATTAATACGAAATCCATGAAAAACCGGGAGAAGGCGGACGAACTGAATGCGAAAGCGCAGAAGCTTCTGGAGGAAGGCGCGAAGAAGGCAGACGAGATTTACGGCAGCGTGCTGAAAAAACTGGTCGGATAAGAGGAGGAACTGGAAATGGTCGTATTAAAAGGAGCAGCGGTTTCCGCGGTGATCAGGGAACAGGTCTCAGAGATGCTGACAGATCTTGGCGGTCAGGTACCGAAACTGGCGATTGTCCGCGTCGGCGAAAAGCCGGATGATATGTCCTATGAGCGCGGCGCAATAAAAAAAATGGAAAATTTCGGATTGCGGGTTCAGTCATATGTATATCCGGAAGAGATCAGCGATGAGGCATTTAAGGCAGAATTTGCAAAGATCAATGAAGATCCGGATGTGACCGGTATTTTACTTCTGAGACCGCTTCCGAAGCAGATCTGTGAAAAGGATATAGAACAGATGATTGACCCGGAAAAGGACCTGGATGGCATCTCTCCGGTCAATATTGCGAAGGTATTTGCCGGAGACAGCACCGGATTTGCACCGTGCACCGCGGAAGCTGTGATTGAAGTGCTGAAAGCGAATCAGATCCCGATCGAAGGGAAGCGTGTGACGATTGTAGGCCGCAGTATGGTGGTCGGGAAGCCGCTTTCCATGCTGATGGTGAAGGAAAATGCAACGGTGACGATCTGTCACACCCGGACGAAGGATCTGAAAGGCACCTGTCGGAATGCGGAGATTCTGGTGGCGGCAGCCGGACGGGCGAAGATGCTGAACCAGGAGTATGTCGGTCAGGATGCGGTTGTGATTGATGTGGGCATTAATGTGGATGAGAATGGAAAACTCTGCGGGGATGTGGATTATGACAGCATCCAGGAGCTTGCATCCATGGCTACCCCGGTGCCGGGAGGTGTAGGAGCAGTGACGACTGCTGTGCTGGCGAAACATCTGGTGCAGGCGGCGCAGAGAAGGCTGCAGAGATAAGTGGGCTGCGAAGAAGGAGGAAAGTATCATGGCAAAAGTATTATTGTTAAACGGAAGCTGTAATGAGCATGGATGCACTTTTACGGCACTCAGCGAGGTGGCTGGAGCGCTGGAAAAAGAAGGAGTCGAGACAGAGATTTTTCAGCTTGGGAAAGCTGCGATCCGTGACTGTATCGGCTGCGGTGCCTGCGGAAAGCTGGGCAGATGTACCTTTGGAGATGATTGTGTGAATGAATTTGTGGCGAAGGCGAAGGAAGCGGATGGATTTGTGTTCGGCACCCCGGTGTATTACGCACATCCGAGCGGACGTGTTCTCTCTTTCCTGGACCGGGTATTCTTCAGCGGCGGCGCAGCATTTGCATTCAAGCCGGGTGCGGCAGTAGCTTCCGCCAGAAGGGCCGGAACCACCGCATCTCTGGATGTGCTGAATAAATATTTTACGATCTGCCGCATGCCAGTGGTTTCCTCCAATTACTGGAATATGGTTCACGGCAACAGACCGGAAGAAGTGCTGCAGGATCAGGAGGGACTGCAGATCATGCGCGGTATCGGACAGAATATGGCGTGGATGATCAAATGTATTGAGGCAGGCAAGGCAGCCGGTATCGGATATCCGGAGACGGAGCCGAAGGTGAAGACGAATTTTATCCGGTAGGAAACGGCGTTGTTTGAAATCATAATGAGATGAAAAGGGACTGCCATGTCTGGAATTCTGCGTGGCAGTCCTTTCTGTGAATCTTGCAGATGCGTCAGATTACCAGAATATGATCCTGAATCGGTCCATAAATACGCACCTGGCGATCGGGTGTAATGTGCACATCAAATTCCAGGCGGACGCCGTATGGATCAGTGTAAATTCCGGGTTCCACAGAGAACATGGTTCCTGGAAGCAGACAGCGGTCATCGTGTGTTTCATAGTCATCTAAGTTGGCTCCGATTCCATGACAATTGTGGCCGATGTTGTGCCCGGTTCGGTGCATGATACAGGAATCCAGCCCTGCTTTCTGAAACACGGATCGGGTCAGGGCGTCCACATCACAGCCATGGATCGGCAGATTCTGATCCAGCCGGTTCTGTATGAACCGAACGGCTTCTGCACGGGCATGATGTACAATGCTGAACAGGCGCTGATACTCCGGATCTATCTTTGGTCCTACGTTCATACACCAGGAGATATCATAATAAATGGAGGATTCTTCCGGTGTCCGTCCGGCGATGTCGATGATCAGCCTACTGCCTTCCTGTATGGGTTTGGAACCGGTTTCTCCTGGTTCGTATCCCGGATCGCAGCCGTGTTCATCGATGCCGAAGAACGGCGGAGTATCCATGTGGATCGGCTCCAGACGGATGATTCGATTCATTTCCTGAAGAAGCATCCATTCATCAATGAAATTGCCTGCGTCCAGATTGCTGCGGATCCAGGAAAAAGTCTGATCCAGAATTCTGTGGATGATTACGCCGGCCTGTCTGTGTGATTCAATCTGTGCTTCTGTGAGGACAGCACCGAAATGCTGAAGCAGATCTGCAGAAGACACCGGTAGGATGCCGAAGGAGCGCAGATATTCCATCAGACCTGCATCCATGGAGCTGGCTGTGGGTACATTGCCGTTGGGAGAGTACTGGCAGGCGATTCTGCTGTCTGGAATCAGCAG
Organism: Lachnospiraceae bacterium; assembly: GCA_022776445.1. Classification (GTDB taxonomy): domain Bacteria; phylum Bacillota; class Clostridia; order Lachnospirales; family Lachnospiraceae; genus Brotaphodocola. Next base: position 5,271 of record JALFHZ010000244.1, on the reverse strand, counting down.
GGAGGACAGTGCGCAATGCATGCCTTCCTTCCCCTTATAAAGCACTTTTCTGCCGGGAAGATGTTCCAGAAGAAGCGGTTCAATGGCAGAGAGAAGCTTTACCGGCTCTCCGGCAGCAGGAATATAGTAGAAAAGCCGCCGCGTACATCTGCGGTCTGTCAGATGCAGAAATTCATGGGAAATGAAATCGTGTCCATGAAAATCGGAGAAAATCCAGCCGTCCAGACCGTACTCCAGAAGAAGATTCTGTATTTTAACAAGATCAATCGTGTTCATGTGTTTACCTCACAGGAAGATGTGCTTACTGCATGATTCGGCGGTAGGCAGTTGTCACCGGGATGTAAAGAATGGCGATTCCGATTACCGTAAATCCTGCATTGATGATAGTTGCGGGAATGGAAGTGAGTTCTGCGGTCAGGGCAGCGCCTAATGAGCTTCCCAGGATCATAAGTTCCGCTGTGGACCAGATAAAATCGACAACGATATTGGTAATACCGTACAAGGCGGCGCAGATTACGGCACAGGTATATTCTTTTTGCCTGTTTCCGGCTGCTTTGCTTCTGAGAAGTGAGAAGACGGTGCCTACGAACATGCATTTGATGATGGTGCTGACAAATACATTGGGGATGGCGTGAATATAGCCGTTCAGCAGGTCAAAAATGATCAGCCCCAGTACAGCCGCAATGGTGGAACGTCCTGCACCCAGGCATACGATAGCCAGCATGACGAAAATATGACCGAAATGAAGGAAGGGAGTTCCTACGGCAGCGGGAAGGGGAATGCGGAAGGACTGAATTCCCAGAAAAATGACGGCTGCAAAAAATGCGGTGCTGACCGTAGATTTGATGTTGGAAGAATTTGCCTCATGGTTCATGATAAGTACCTCTCTTTTGTGTAAATGATAGTTGCCTTATTATAACCGCAGGCTGGACCTGTGAAAATATCCAGTTTTCAAAATATTGTCCATACCACTTGCCATCGGGAAGAAACCATGGAAAAACCGGAAAGAAAATGACAAGTTTTGTAGAAATGTGGGGAGAAACATGGTAAGATATTAGATACACCAAGGGAGGAAGTTGTTTTTCATTGGGAAGAGGAGGCAAGCAATTATGAACAAAGTGATTACCATCAGTCGTGAGTTTGGCAGCGGCGGTCGAGAGATCGGATTTCGTCTGGCGGAGAAGTTCGGTATTCCGTTTTATGACAAGGAACTGATTTCCATGGCAGCGGAGAAGAGTAATATTGCCGAAGAGGTATTTCATGCCAATGATGAGGTGATTGGCAAGATCGAGCGCATAGATCATGAATATGTATCGGTCAATCCGTTTTCTCCACTGTATGAAGTTCCGGTTTCGGATCAGATTTTTCTGGCACAGTCCCAGATGATTCGTATGCTGGCACAGCAGGGTCCCTGTGTGATGATCGGCCGCTGCTCGGATATGATTCTGGAAGATGCATTCCATGTGTTTATCTGTTCAAGCATGAAGAAACGGGTAGAACGCATTCTGCGGCTTCAGCCGAATGAGAATGCCAGAAAGCTGGACGGACGGATCCGCAGCATTGATCAGAAACGCCGGGATTATTATCAGTATTACAGCGGGAATGAATGGGGCAACCCGCGCAATTACCATCTGAGCCTGAACAGCGGCAAGCTGGGAATTGATCTCTGTGTGGAGATGATTGCAGCCTGCGCAGAAATGAGCAGATAAGATAAACAGAAAAGCCGCTTCACAGCGGAGGCAGAATGTGCCTCCGCTGTGAAGCGGCTTTTATCATAGATCGGTAACAGAAAGCGCATCAGAAGCCCAGTGTTTCTCCTACCAGTACAACCTTAATCCGGCCCGCCGGACGGCAGACGCGTGTGCAGAGCATGGAAGCACAGATACTGTTGGTGCTCAGGCAGTCTGCACAGGAGCCGGTGAAGCTGCATGGCGTATCCAGCTGGAAGCGCTGCGCGTTGACCGGGGCAGCGATGTTGCGGGCACGGGACCAGGCATCGTCGGCTGTTTTGGCGATCTTGTTCATACCTGCTGCAACAATGACGCTTTTTGGACCGTATACCAGTGCTGCGACACGGTTGCCGTTGCCGTCGATGTTGAAAAGCTGTCCGTCTTCGCTGATGGCATTGCTGCTCATGAGAAATGTATCACAGAGCAGAGCCTTGCGCATCAGCTCAACACGTTCTTCCGGTGAAGCGGCAGAGGCACGGTCAATCACCGGATGGGCCTTTTTTACCTGTTCCAGAATTCCAAGCTGGGACATTGTCTCAGAACCACCCCAGGATACCACATCCCCTTCCGGAATCAGAGAGAGGATCAGCGCCTTTGCCTCGTCGGCTGTCTGGCAGTAATAGGCGTCAAAATGACGGCGCTTCAGATTCTCGACAACCTTTGCCCCCAGTTTGTCAAAGTATTTTTCCATTGGTGTGCTGCGTTCGTTCATGGTTTTCCTCCTGATTGTATTTTGAAATTTTGTTCAATCGCAAAAGTGTTCCCGCATAAGTGCGATCTCGGCTGCATAACCCGGAAGCTCATTCGGCGTTTCCAGGTAAAACGGCAGATGTTTCAGTGCGGGGTGATTGACGACCCGGATCAGCGCTTCTTTGCCGATGCAGCCTTCGCCGATCTTCGCGTGGCGGTCTTTGTGAGCACCGAGCGGATTCATACTGTCGTTCAGATGTACGGCCCGCAGGCGGGAAAGGCCGATGATACGGTCAAATTCCGTGAGGACTTCATCCAGATGATTGACAATATCGTAGCCGCCATCCCAGACGTGGCAGGTATCCAGACAGACTCCCATGTGGCTGTTCAGCTGAACACGATCAAGAATTTCACGAAGCTCTTCAAAATTTCTTCCGATTTCACTGCCTTTGCCTGCCATGGTTTCCAGAAGAACCGTGGTGGTCTGTTCCGGTTTCAGGATCTCGTTGAGCATATCTGCGATATAGGAAATGCCGGTCTCTACACCCTGTTTGACATGGCTGCCCGGATGAAAATTGTAACAGTTGCCCGGGGTGTATTCCATGCGTGCAAGATCGTCAGCCATGGTCCGGCGTGCGAAATCCCTCAGATGTTCGTCGGCGGAGCAGGCATTGAGCGTATAAGGAGCATGTGCCAGAATGCGGCGGATGCCGTACTCTCCGGCAAAGCTTAAGTAACGCTCTATGTCGGTCGGGTCGATCTCCTTTGCATTGCCGCCGCGGGGATTCCGGGTGAAAAACTGAAATGTATTGGCATTTATTTTGACTGCGTCCTTTCCCATGGCGAGATAACCTTTGGAAGAGGACAGATGACATCCGATTGTCAGCATAATGCATCCTTCCTTTTCATCGTATTTGTTTCAATATAACCCAGTGATTCATAAAAGTAAAGAGAGACTTTTTTGAAAAACTGTGGTATGATAGTGCTTAAACTTGTATGGAGGAAACATGACAATGGAACAGAAACGCGCGCTGCGAGGCATGATTCTGACGCTTGCAGGCGGAACCATGTGGGGATTTTCCGGCACCTGCGGACAGTTCCTGATGCAGACGAAAGCGCTGACATCGGACTGGCTGGTGCCGATTCGACTGTTTACCGCAGGATTTTTGCTTCTTGTGATCTGCTGGCTGAAAGAAGGAAAGCGGGTAATGTACATCTGGAAACAGGATGCGGCCGGCATCCTTATTTTTGGGGTATGCGGAATGAGCATGTGTCAGTATACGTATTTTACGGCAATCGGTGCTTCGAATGCCGGAACCGCCACGGTGCTGCAGTATGTGGGACCGGTGCTGATTATGATATATCTTTCCCTGAAAAAGAGATGCCTTCCCGGAAGCAATGAGCTGCTTGCCATCGGTCTTGCCGTGACGGGGACCTTCCTTCTGGCCACTCATGGCAATCCGGGGACAATGGTGCTTTCGGAGAAGGCACTGTTCTGGGGAATACTGTCGGCGTTTGCACTGGCTGTCTATACGGTTCAGCCGGGGAGCCTTCTGGAAACGTATGGTTCTGCGGTTGTGACGGCCTGGGGGATGCTCATCGGCGGCGTCATGCTGGGAATTTTGTTCCGGCCGTGGTCGATTCCGGTGATCGTGGATGCGGAGGTTGTGACGGGGATGGCGGTGATCATTCTCGTGGGCACGATCCTTGCGTTTTCCTGCTATATGGAAGGAATCCGCTGTGTCGGTCCCAAAAAGGGAAGTCTGTATGCTTCCGTGGAGCCGGTGTCTGCTACGGTGTTTTCCGTGCTGTGGATGCATGCCGGGTTTGGAGTGATGGACTTTTTGGGATTTGTATGCATTATATCCACGGTCTTTCTGCTTGCCATGGATAAAAGAGAAGATAAGAGGTAAAGGAGCATGTCAGAAAAACAGAATTATCGGATTCTCCTGCAGTATGAAGGCACGCGATATGACGGATGGCAGAAGCAGGGCAATACGGACAATACGATTCAGGGGCGTCTGGAAGCGATATTGACACGCATGACAGGAGACCCGGTGGAAATCCAGGGTTCCGGGAGAACGGATGCCGGAGTGCATGCGCTGGGGCAGGTGGCGAATTTTCATTTGAAGGGCGGGTACGATCCGGAAGCGGTGATGGAATATCTGAATCGTTATCTGCCGGAAGATATTGCGGTGCTTCGGTGCGAGCGGGTTTCCAACCGGTTTCACAGCCGTCTGAATGCGGTGAGCAAGACTTATGTCTATCAGATTGAAACGGCGCCCAGGCGGGATGTATTTACCCGGAGAGTTCAGTATGGTCTGGGACAGCATTTGGATGTGGAAGCCATGCGGAAAGCGGCGCGTCTTTTATGCGGGACTCATGATTATAAAAGCTTCTGTGGAAATAAAAAAATGAAGAAATCCACAGTGCGCACGGTGCATGCCATCGAGGTTGCGCAGAAGCGAGGGGATACCCTCCTGGAACTGCGGTTTACCGGCAATGGATTTCTGCAGCATATGGTGCGGATTATGGTCGGAACGCTGATTGAAGTGGGCCGGGGGCAGAGAACGTGGCAGTCCATGACGCAGATTCTGGAGGCGGAGGATCGCCAGGCTGCCGGATATACAGCTCCTCCGGAAGGACTGTGCCTGGCGGAAGTAAGGTATAACATGGATATGGAAGGAAAGTGATCATATGACAGAACTGTTGGTTCGTACATTTGTAAAGAATTATAAGGAGACGGAGGATAAGGAGGTGCGTACCCGTTATGGCCTGATGGCAAGTGTTGTGGGAATCTGCTGCAATCTGATCCTGTTCACGGCAAAGCTGCTGACGGGCATGCTGGTTC
>JALFHZ010000197.1 GCA_022776445.1 Lachnospiraceae bacterium | reverse complement strand
CCGGACAGGAAATGGAGGATAGCGGGCATGAAGGAACTGGAACAGTTAAAAACATGGATTGCAGAGAGCGATAATATTGTATTTTTTGGCGGTGCCGGTGTGTCGACAGAAAGCGGGATTCCGGATTTCCGGAGCGTGGACGGGCTTTACAGCCAGCAGTATGATTATCCGCCGGAAACCATTATCAGCCATACGTTTTATCGAAAAAATCCGAAGGAGTTTTTCCGGTTTTACAAGAATAAGATGCTGTTTCCGGATGCAAAACCCAATGCGGCGCATCTGGCGCTTGCAAAGCTGGAGCAGCAGGGCAGGCTGAAGGCTGTGATTACCCAGAATATAGATGGTCTGCATCAGGCGGCCGGGAGCAGGGAAGTGCTGGAACTGCACGGATCGGTGCATCGCAATTACTGCACACGATGCGGCAGATTTTTTGATCTGAAGGATATCATGGCGATGGACGGAGTTCCCTACTGTACGTGCGGCGGCATCATTAAGCCGGATGTGGTGCTTTATGAGGAAGGGCTGGATCAGCGGACGATTCAGAAAGCGGTGTCATACATTGCCCGTGCAGATGTACTGATTATCGGGGGAACTTCGCTGACCGTGTATCCGGCTGCGGGCCTGATTGATTATTATCAGGGGAATAAGCTGGTATTGATCAACAAATCGGTGACCCCGATGGACAGTCGGGCGAATCTGGTGATCAGCGGCAAAATCGGTGACGTTTTTTCTCAGATTATGGATTAGGAACAGAAAGGCAGGAGGACAGAGCGTTATGTATCAGGCAGATGAGTTGAGATATGAACGGATGCAGTACCGACGCAGCGGCAAAAGCGGGATTCTGCTTCCGCTGATTTCACTGGGACTGTGGCAGAATTTTGGTTTGGAGAAGCCGTTGGAAGAACAGAAGCAGATCATTTTTCAGGCATTTGATCTGGGAATCACGCATTTTGATCTGGCGAATAACTACGGGTTTCCGGCAAGGGGACTGGCAGAAGAGAATTTTGGACGGATTCTTCATGAGGATATGAACCACTATCGGGAACAGATGCTGATTTCCACGAAAGCCGGGTTTGATTTCTGGCCCGGACCGTATGGAAACTGGGGTTCCAGGAAATACCTGATGTCCAGTCTGGATGCCAGTCTGAGGCGGATGAAGCTGGATTATGTGGATATTTTCTATCATCACCGTCCGGATCCGGAGACACCGCTGGAGGAGACGATGGGAGCGCTGTCGGATATGGTGAGACAGGGCAAAGCGCTGTATGTGGGCATCTCCAATTATCCTGCGGAGCAGGCGGCCAGAGCGCTGGATATTCTGCGGGAGAATGGTACGCCGTGTCTGCTTCATCAGCCGCGTTACAATATGTTCGAACGCTGGGTGGAGCAGGGACTGCTGGATGTACTGCGGGAAAAAGGCTGCGGATGCATTGCTTACAGCCCGCTGGCACAGGGAAGTCTCACGGATAAGTATCTGAAAGGAATTCCAGAGGGATCAAGAGCCTCTCGGGCGGGGACTACCGTGGGCACCCGTTATCTTTCGGAAGAGCGTTTGGAGAAGGTTTGCAGCCTGAATGAAATTGCGCAGGAGCGCGGCCAGAGTCTGGCACAGATGGCGCTTGCCTGGGTATTGCGGCGTCCGGAAGTGACCAGTGTCCTGATCGGTGCGAGCAGCACCAGACAGCTGGATGACAATGTAAAGGCGTTGGAGAAGCTTGATTTTACGGCAGGGGAACTGGCTGCGATTGACCGGATTCTGGGTGAGGATCCGGGGCATATGCTGAGTTAAGGCTGCCTGCTTAAAAAAACTGCGGACAGGAATAGGAAAGAGGGCAGGATATGGATCAGCGATGGAATTATGAAGTTGGTGATATTGTGAAACTGAAAAAGCCGCATCCCTGCGGCAGTCAGCAGTGGGAGATTCTGCGGGTCGGAGCGGATTTCCGGCTGAAATGTATGGGGTGCGGACATCAGGTGATGACGGAGCGCCGGATGGTGGAGAAAAATACCCGGGGATTGATCAAAAAAGGAGTTGACCAATGAGTATTTTAAACGTGGAGCATTTAAGTCACGGTTTTGGAGACCGTGCGATTTTTCAGGATGTATCCTTTCGTCTCCTGAAGGGCGAACATATTGGTCTGGTGGGTGCCAATGGAGAAGGAAAATCTACCTTTATGAACATCATCACCGGCAAGCTGATGCCGGATGAGGGAAAAGTGGAGTGGGCAAAGCATGTTCATGTGGGGTACCTTGATCAGCATACGGTGCTGGAAAAGGGAATGACGATACGGGATGTGCTGAAGAGTGCATTCTCCTATCTGTTTGAGCTGGAAGCGCAGATGAATCAGATCTGTGACCGGATGGGTGAGGCTTCCGAGGATGAGATGACCGCGATGATGGAAGAACTCGGTACGATTCAGGATCTTCTGATGGCGCATGATTTCTATATTATTGACAGTAAGGTAGAGGAAGTGGGCCGGGCGCTGGGGTTACAGGAAATTGGCATGGACAAGGATGTCTCGGAGCTTTCCGGCGGACAGAGAACCAAGGTTCTTCTGGGCAAGCTTTTGCTTGAGAAACCAGATATCCTTCTGCTGGACGAACCGACGAACTATCTGGATGAGCAGCATATCGAATGGCTGAAACGTTACCTGCAGGAGTATGAAAATGCGTTCATACTGATTTCTCATGATATTCCGTTTTTAAACAGCGTCATCAATCTGATTTACCATATGGAGAATCAGCGGCTGGATCGTTATGTGGGAGATTATGACCGGTTCCGTGAGGTATATGAGGTGAAAAAGTCACAGCTGGAGGCGGCGTACAAGCGGCAGCAGCAGGAGATTGCGGAGCTGGAGGATTTTGTGGCGAGAAACAAGGCAAGAGTTTCCACGCGAAATATGGCGATGTCCCGTCAGAAAAAGCTGGATAAGATGGAAGTCATCGAACTGGCGAAGGAGAAGCCGAAGCCGGAGTTCCATTTCCTGGAGGCACGTGCTGCGGGCAAATATATTTTTGAGACGAAGGATCTGGTGATCGGCTATGAGGAACCGCTGACGAGACCTCTGAATTTTGCCATGGAGCGCGGTGAAAAGATTGTTCTGAAGGGATCGAACGGTATCGGAAAAACAACGCTTCTGAAAAGTATTCTGGGGCTGATTCCTCCGGTGAGCGGCAGTGTGGAGCTGGGGGATTACCTCTATATCGGATATTTTGAGCAGGAGATGGCGCCGGGCAATACAACGACCTGTATTGAAGAGATATGGAAAGAATTCCCTTCCTATACGCAGTATCAGGTGCGTGCGGCGCTGGCAAAATGCGGTCTGACCACGAAGCATATCGAGAGTCAGGTACGGGTGCTGTCCGGCGGCGAGCAGGCAAAGGTGAGGTTATGCAAACTGATTAACCGGGAGACCAATATCCTGCTGCTGGATGAGCCGACCAACCATCTGGACGTGGATGCAAAAGAGGAACTGGCGCGGGCACTGAAAGCGTATAAGGGCAGTGTTCTGCTGATCTGCCATGAGCCGGAGTTCTATCAGGACTTTGCGACCCGGGTGGTGGACTGCAGTGAGTTCTGCCTGCGCGGGTAAATGACAGAAGGCCGCTGACCCCGGAAAAGAGGAAAATACGGAAGAAAAGGTGAAAAAGTGCTTGCATTTACTGCACTTTTCTGTTAGAATAATCAATCGTGACACAATAAATTCCTTGCTCTTGAAACTGAAGTCAAGGGCCAGAGACCACAAGGAGGTAAAGCAATGAACAAATACGAATTAGCAGTTGTTCTGAGCGCAAAACTCGAAGATGAGGAGAGAGCAGCAGCACTGGAGAAGGTACAGGG
>JALFHZ010000158.1 GCA_022776445.1 Lachnospiraceae bacterium | reverse complement strand
CAGCAACTGCGTCCGACAAGCCAAGAGATGGTATCGACTTCTTCCCGCTGAGTGTGGAATATGAAGAAAAGTTATATGCAGTAGGCAAGATCCCGGGTGGATTTAACAAGAGAGAGGGAAAGGCTTCTGAGAATGCGATTCTGACCTCCCGTGTCATTGACCGTCCGATGAGACCTCTGTTCCCGAAAGATTACCGCAACGACGTGACCCTGAACAATATGGTTATGAGTGTGGATCCGGATTGCCGTCCGGAGCTGGTTGCCATGCTGGGTGCAGCAATTGCGACCTGCATTTCTGATATTCCGTTTGACGGTCCGTGTGCCATGACGCAGGTGGGTATGGTAGATGGAGCATTTATCATCAACCCGTCCCAGCAGCAGTGGAAGAACGGTGACCTGAACCTGACGGTTGCTTCTACCAAAGAGAAGGTGATCATGATCGAGGCCGGTGCCAATGAGATTCCGGAAGCGAAGATGATTGAAGCGATCTATATGGCTCATGATGTAAACCAGGAGATTATTCGCTTTATTGAGAAGATTGTAGCTGAGTGCGGCAAACCGAAGCATACCTATGAGAGCTGTGCGATTCCGGAAGAGCTGTTTGCGGCTATGAAGGAGATTGTAACTCCGGAGGAGATGGAAGCCGCTGTATTTACCGATGAAAAGCAGGTTCGTGAGGAGAATATCCGCCAGATTACCGAAAAGCTGGAAGAGGCATTTGCCGAGAAGGAAGAGTGGCTGGCAGTTCTGGGCGAGGCTGTATATCAGTATCAGAAGAAGACGGTTCGCAAGATGATTCTGAAGGACGGCAAGCGTCCGGATGGCCGTCAGATGACTCAGATCCGTCCGTTGTCTGCGGAGATCGATATTATTCCGCGTGTTCATGGTTCCGCAATGTTCACGCGCGGACAGACGCAGATCTGCAACGTGTGTACGCTGGCTCCGCTGTCTGAGCAGCAGAAACTGGATGGTCTGGATGAGAATGAAGTTGCCAAGAGATACATGCATCATTACAATTTCCCGTCCTATTCCGTGGGCGAGACCAAACCGTCCAGAGGACCGGGAAGACGTGAGATCGGTCATGGTGCGCTGGCAGAGCGTGCATTGATTCCGGTACTGCCGAGCGAGGAAGAGTTCCCGTATGCAATCCGTACCGTATCCGAGACCTTTGAGTCCAACGGCTCTACTTCCATGGCATCTACCTGTTCTTCCTGCATGTCCCTGATGGCAGCGGGTGTGCCGATCAAGAAGATGGTTGCAGGTATTTCCTGTGGTCTGGTAACCGGCGAGACTGATGACGACTTTATCCTTCTGACCGATATTCAGGGTCTGGAAGACTTCTTCGGTGATATGGACTTCAAGGTAACCGGAACCACCGACGGTATTACGGCTATCCAGATGGATATCAAGATTCATGGTCTGACCAGACCGATTGTAGAAGGTGCGATTGCAAGATGCCGTGAGGCAAGACTGTTCATCATGGATACCTGTATGAAGCCGGTGATCTCAGAGCCGAGAAAAGAAGTTGGAAAATATGCTCCGAAGATTGACCAGATCAGCATTGATCCGCAGAAGATCGGTGATGTGGTCGGCAAGCAGGGCTGCGTGATCAACAAGATCATCGAAGAGACCGGTGTGAAGATCGATATTTCCGAGGAAGGTAATGTGGCAATCTGTGGTACCGACAAGGATATGATCGAGAAAGCCAAGAATATTATCAAGAGCATCGTGACCGATATTGAGGCCGGGCAGATCATTACCGGCAAGGTTGTACGGATTATGCCGTTTGGCGCATTTGTAGAACTGAAGCCGAAGAAGGATGGCATGATTCACATTTCCAGACTGTCCGATAAACGCGTGGAGAAGGTTGAAGATGTAGTGAATATCGGAGACACCGTAACCGTGAAGGTTCTGGATGTGGATAAGATGGGCAAGATCAGCCTGAGCATGAAACCGGGCGATCTGGCTGAGAAGAAAGACAATGAAAAATAAGGCTGTGTGATACAGCAGATAGAAAAAGTGCTGACTGCCATCGGGCAGCCGGCACTTTTGACGTATGTAAGAAACTTTCCTGCGTCGTCAGGGCAGAGGGACGAATTCCGGTCTGCGCTGATGGTATACTGTGTAATATCGGAACCCGCAGGATTTTAAAAGCTCAGGCAGCCGGGAAAATTCGTAGCCGAGATGCTGCACTGCGTGGGCGTCGGAGCCGACGGTCAGGATCTCACCGCCCAGTTCCCTGTAGCGTCTGAGAACATCCCCGGTTGGGTTGGGATGACCGAGACCGTATTTGAGACCTCCGGTATTGCATTCCAGCCCTTTCCCTTTCTCAATCAGGGTGCGAAGAATCGGATCAATCCACTCTCTGTAGGCTTCATAAGAGTAGAACTGATTGGTGTTTGGGCCATATCGCACGATATAGTCCAGGTGCCCGAATACATCAAAACAGTCCATCTGACGGATTCGTTCCAGTGTAACCTCAAAATACCGTTCGTAGGCACTCCTCTCGGAGCGGTTCTGGAAATAATCCGGGTACCAGGGATCCAGTCCATCGATCAGATGACTGGATCCGATGATAAAATCATAGGGATATTGCGCGGCCACCTGACTCAGATGCTCCTGTTCGTGAAGCTGGAGCCCCAGCTCGATCCCGATATTCAGACGGATCCGGTTCCGGTATTCCTCACGGAGCTGCTCCATGTGAGGCAGGTAGCGGGAAAGATCTGCGACAAATGCATAATCTGGATTCCTGGAATCATAATCATAATGATCGGTCACGCATAGTTCCCTCATGCCCAGGGATATAGCCTGCTCAATCTGAAGCTGCGGGGCAGCATCGGAATCGGGCGAATAGGTGGTGTGAATATGAAAATCAGAAAGCATAGTGATTCCTCCTGAACAGCTGCAATTTTCTTTAGTATAGTGGAAATCACTGGTGGCTGCAATGAAAATCTGTCGAATTATACGTATATTTTACCAAAATTTAACATACTCTTTAAATTCGGTTGAAAACCGGGAATCGGGTATGGTATCATTAACCCGTATTTGGCTTTCAGACAGAAGAAAAAAGGAGGAAGTTATGTCAATCAGCGACATTTCGAATGTGTTCGGTTTTTTGGGCGGTCTCGGTATGTTCCTGTATGGAATGAATATTATGGCAGATGGTATGCAGAAAACTGCAGGGGACAGGATGAAAAATTTTCTGGGCATGCTGACAAACAACCGCTTACTTGCGGTGGCTCTGGGGGCTTTGATCACCGCAATTATTCAGAGCAGCGGTGCAACGACGGTCATGGTTGTGGGCTTTGTCAGCGCCGGTGTACTGAATCTGACTCAGGCTGCCGGCGTGATCATGGGTGCAAATATCGGTACCACCATTACCGCATGGATTGTATCCATGAGCCAGCTGGGTGATGCTTTTGAGATTATGAAGCCCGGATTTTATGCGCCGCTGCTGATGGGAATCGGTGCGCTTCTGATGATATTCTGCAATGGGCAGAAGAAAAAAATGATCGGAGAGATTCTGGTCGGTCTTGGTCTTCTGTTCACCGGTCTGGACTATATGTCCGGTTCCATCAAGCCTTACACGGATGCTCCGATTTTTGCGCAGGCATTTGCGCTCCTGGGAGGCAATCCGCTTTTGGGCATGGTGATCGGTGCGCTGGTGACCGCACTGCTGCAGAGCTCTTCCGCATCGGTAGGTATTCTGCAGACGCTTGCCATGAATGGAATTGTAACGACCAATGCGGCGATTTATATCACTCTGGGACAGAATATCGGTTCCTGTGTGACGGCGATGCTCTCCAGTGTCGGCGGTTCCCGCACGGCCAAACGTGCGGCGGTCATGCATCTGACGTTCAATGTCATCGGTGCACTTGTATTCGGTGTACTTGGATTTGTTCTGTTCGCCATTCGCCCGGCGTTTGCGGCATCCAACATTGATGCGGTACAGATTTCCATGTTCCATACGGTATTCAACCTGACCATGACGACATTGCTGTTCCCCTTTGCCAATCTTCTGGTGAAGATTTCGGGAATTCTGGTAAAGGAGAAGGAAGAGGAAGCGGTTCCGGAAGACGCGGAAACTGCTGCAGCTTTGAAGCATCTGGATGAACGAATCTTCGAGTCTCCGGCATTTGCCGTGGAGACTGCGGCACTGGAGGTTGTCCATATGGGACAGATTACCCTGCAGAATGTCAAGCGTTCCCTGGATGCGGTTCTGACCGGCAGTCTGGAAGAAGTGGAAGAAGTGTATAAGACAGAAAAAACGATCAATAATATGGAAAAGATGCTGACCGAGTATCTGATCAAGATCAGCAATCTGTCTCTGACGGAACAGCAGGTAAAGGTGGTCAATAATCTGTTTTACAGCATCAGTGATATTGAGCGTATCGGTGATCACGCGGAGAACCTGGCAGAACAGGCAACCTACATTGTGGAGCACAATCTGGATTTTTCGGATACCGGAAAGGCAGATCTGCAATCCATCAGCGACAGCGTGGTGAAATCATTCCGATATGCAATTGACGCAAGACAGACCGGAAGCATGGAGGCTGTCCGCAAGGTGAGCCAGTACGAGGATGATGTGGATAATCAGGAAGAAGAGCTTCGGGAGAAGCATATCGAACGGCTTTCACGCGGCGAATGTGTGCCGTCCGCGGGAGTTGTGTTCCTGGATATCATCAGCAACCTGGAGAGAGTATCCGATCATGCGTACAATTTGGCAGGTTATGTGAAAGATGAACTGTAATTTTTAGAAGAAACGCCAAAAAATGTAAACTGTATGTAAATCAGAAAAAAACCTCTTGCTATTTTGTTCAGAATTAGGTACAATAGAGCGTAGGTTGATGATAATTTAACAATCATTAAATTTTTAACAATTCTAGGAGGAATGAATCATGGCAGTTAAAGTAGCAATCAATGGTTTTGGTCGTATTGGTCGTCTGGCATTCAGACAGATGTTTGGTGCTGAGGGTTACGAGGTAGTAGCTATCAACGATTTAACCGATCCGAAGATGCTGGCTCACTTATTAAAATATGATACCGCTCAGGGCGGATACGCTGGACGTATCGGTGAGAACTTACACACTGTAGAAGCTGGCGAGGATTCCATTACTGTTGATGGCAAGACCATCAAGATTTATGCAGAGAAAGACGCTGCAAACCTTCCGTGGGGCGAGATCGGCGTAGATGTAGTTCTGGAGTGTACCGGTTTCTACACCTCCAAGGCAAAATCTCAGGCTCATATCGATGCTGGTGCTAAGAAGGTTGTTATCTCCGCTCCGGCTGGCAACGATCTGCCGACCATCGTTTACAGCGTAAATGAGAAGACTCTGACCGCTGAGGATACCATCATTTCCGCAGCTTCCTGCACCACCAACTGCCTGGCTCCGATGGCAAAGGCTCTGAATGATTACGCTCCGATCCAGTCCGGTATCATGAGCACCATTGACGCTTACACCGGCGACCAGATGATTCTGGATGGCGCGCACAGAAAAGGCGATTTAAGAAGAGCAAGAGCAGGCGCAGCTAACATCGTTCCGAACTCCACCGGTGCTGCTAAAGCAATCGGTCTGGTTATTCCGGAGCTGAACGGCAAGCTGATCGGTTCTGCACAGCGTGTTCCGGTTCCGACCGGTTCCACCACTATCCTGACCGCAGTTGTTAAGGGTACCGATGTTACCAAAGAAGGCATCAATGCAGCTATGAAGGCAGCAGCTTCCGAGTCCTACGGCTACAACGAGGATCCGATCGTTTCTTCCGATGTGATCGGCATGAAGTATGGTTCTCTGTTCGATGCAACTCAGACCATGGTAGCTAAGATTGCTGATGATCTGTATGAAGTACAGGTTGTTTCATGGTATGACAATGAGAACTCCTACACCAGCCAGATGGTTAGAACCATTAAGTACTTCGCTGAGCTGGCTTAGTATATCCTGAGATATATAACGACTCATTGGGGGTCCGGTCTTATAAGGACCGGACTCTTTTTCGTGATTTAAGAATATTGTATACAAAGAAGGGGGTATCCTGACATGTTAAATAAGAAAACCGTAGATGATCTGAAGGATCTGAAAGGCAAGAGAGTACTGGTTCGCTGTGATTTCAATGTACCGTTAAAGAATGGTGTGATTACCGACGAGACCCGTATTGTAGCTGCACTTCCGACCATCAAGAAGCTGATCGGCGAAGGCGCAAAGGTAATCCTGTGCTCTCACCTGGGCAAAGTGAAGAATGGCCCGAACGAGGGAGAGTCTCTGGCTCCGGTTGCGGTAAGACTGTCTGAAAAGCTGGGCAAAGAGGTTGTATTTGTTGCTGACTACAACGTAACCGGCGAAGCTGCTACCAATGCGGTTGCTGCTATGCATGACGGTGATGTGGTTCTGCTTCAGAACACCCGTTTCCGCGGCAAAGAGGAGACCAAGAACGGCGAGGAGTTCAGCAAAGAGCTGGCTGATCTGGCTGATGATTATGTATGTGACGCATTTGGTTCTTCTCACAGAGCACATGCTTCTGTAGAGGGCGTTACCAAATTTATCACTGCTAAGGGCGGCACCAATGCGGTTGGCTACCTGATGCAGAAAGAGATTGACTTCCTGGGCAATGCAGTTGAGAATCCGGTAAGACCGTTCGTTGCAATCCTGGGCGGTGCTAAAGTTGCTGATAAGCTGAACGTAATTTCCAACCTGCTGGAGAAGTGTGATACGCTGATCATCGGCGGCGGTATGGCATTTACTTTCCTGAAGGCACAGGGCAAGGGCGTAGGCAACTCTCTGGTTGATGATACCAAGATTGATTACTGCAAAGAGATGATGGAGAAGGCTGAGAAGCTTGGCAAGAAACTGCTTCTTCCGGTTGATACCACCGTCGCTGCATCATTCCCGGATCCGATCGACGGACCGATCGAGGTAAAGGTTGTTTCTTCTGATGCAATTCCGGCAGATATGGAAGGTCTGGATATCGGTACTGAGACCGCAAAACTGTATGCTGATGCAGTGAAATCCGCTAAGACCGTTGTATGGAACGGACCGATGGGTGTATTTGAGAACCCGACTCTGGCAGCAGGTACCATTGCTGTAGCAAAAGCACTGGCTGAGACCGAGGCTACCACGATCATCGGCGGCGGCGATTCCGCAGCAGCTGTTAACCAGCTTGGCTTCGGCGACAAGATGAGCCATATTTCCACCGGCGGCGGTGCTTCTCTGGAATTCCTTGAGGGTAAGGTACTTCCGGGCGTAGCAGCAGCCGACGATAAGTAAGGGAGGATCACAAAATGTCCAGAAAGAAAATTGTAGCGGGCAACTGGAAGATGAACATGACTCCAACCGAGGCAGTTGCTCTGATTGATACCTTAAAGCCACTGGTAGTGAATGATGAAGTGGATGTGGTATTCTGCGTTCCGGCGATCGATATCATTCCGGCTATGGAAGCTGCAAAAGGCACCAACATCCATATCGGTGCAGAGAATATGTACTATGAGGAAAAGGGTGCATATACCGGCGAGATTTCTCCGAACATGCTGGTGGATGCAGGCGTGAAGTACGTGATTATCGGCCACTCTGAGAGAAGAGAGTATTTCGCAGAGACCGATGAGACCGTGAATAAGAAAGTGCTGAAGGCATTTGAGCATGGCATCACCCCGATCATCTGCTGCGGTGAATCTCTGAAGCAGAGAGAGCAGGGCATTACCATCGACTGGATTCGTCAGCAGATCAAGATTGCGTTCCTGAATGTAACGGCAGATCAGGCAAAGACCGCTGTGATTGCTTATGAGCCGATCTGGGCAATCGGTACCGGCAAAGTGGCTACCACAGAGCAGGCACAGGAAGTCTGTGCAGCAATCCGTGTATGCATCGGTGAGATCTATGATGAAGCAACCGCAGCAGCAATCCGTATTCAGTACGGCGGTTCTGTATCCGCTTCCAGCGCTCCGGAGCTGTTCGCACAGCCGGATATCGATGGCGGTCTGGTAGGCGGCGCTTCCCTGAAGCCGGATTTCGGTGCAATCGTAAATTATAACAAATAATTTATATGCAGAGATAATATTTTGATGTAAAATAAATGGGGCAGGAACTGATTTGTTTCCTGTCTCATTTTGTTATGCTTGGGAGGCGTGTATTCATGAGAACAGGAAAGAAGGAAAAAATGACTGCGCGAACGCTGTCTGCAAATATTCTGGTGACAGCAGTTTTGATGGTTGCCGCGACGATTGCGGCACAGGCTTTCTTTCATTACAGCAGCAACTCCACGAGCGTTGCCATGATCTATGTGCTGACGGTTATGCTGGTGGCAAGGTATACAACCGGTTATATTCCGGGAATTGTCGCATCTCTGATCGGTGTGGTATGTGTGAACTATGTATTTACATATCCGTATATGAATCTGAATTTTACACTGGATGGTTATCCGGTGACGTTTGTTGGAATGATGGTGGTTTCTGGTGTGACCAGTGCTCTGACTACCAAAATGAAGTATCAGAGCGAAATTTTAAGGGAACGCGAAAAGCTTTTGATGGAGGCGGAGAAGGAAACCATGCGTGCCAATCTGCTGCGCGCGGTATCACATGATTTGCGAACGCCTCTGACGAGTATCATCGGAATGGCGCAGGCATATCAGGAAAATTACAGTCGCTGCACAGAGATAGAAAAGCTGGAAATGGTGAAGGGAATACAGGAGGATGCAGACTGGCTTTTGAATATGGTGGAGAATCTGCTTTCCGTGACCAGGATCCGGATGGGAGATACCAGAGTAAATACCAGTCCGGAGCTTTTGGAGGAAGTAGTTGCGGGGGCTGTACAGCGTCTGCACAAGCGCCTTCCTCAAGCCAAGGTTCATGTCCGGGTGCCGGATGAAGTCCTGATGGTACCGATGGATCCTGTTCTGATCAGCCAGGTTCTGATCAATCTTATAGAAAATTCGATATACCATTCCGGATCCAGTGATCCGATTGATCTGATTGTAGAAAAACAGCAGGATCAGGTGGAATTCCATGTTCGGGACTACGGAAAGGGAATAAAGCCGGAGCGCCTGAAAACCATTTTCGACGGAGGAGGGATGGAGGTCAATGTGAGCGGGGATTCCCATAAAGGGATGGGGATTGGTCTCACGATCTGCAAGACAATTGTTGCAGCACATCATGGAGAGATCCGGGCAATGAACCGGGAAAAGGGGGCAGAATTTGTATTTACGCTTCCGCTGCAGGAAGAGGAGTCCGGACAGGATTATTCAGAACAAAAAACGGAAGGAGAGTATAAGGATGAATAAACAAACCATATTGAGCATTGAGGATGAAAAGAATATCGGAAATTACATCGAAACGATTCTGATATCCAATGGCTATAAGGCACTGAAGGCAATGAACGGAATGTCAGGACTTTCTATGTGTACATCGCATCATCCGGATCTGATTCTTCTGGATCTGGGGCTGCCGGATATCGACGGAATGGAGGTGCTGGATCGGATCCGGGGATTTTCCAATGTGCCGATTATAGTGATTTCTGCCCGTACACAGGAGAAGGAAAAGGTGGAGGCGCTTGACAGAGGAGCAGATGATTATATTACCAAGCCGTTTGGTTCGGAGGAACTGCTCGCCAGAATCCGTACGGCCCTGCGGCACAGCAATCAGGTGCGCAGCAGTGTGGGGGTGGAGAAACGATATTCCTGTGAGGATCTGATCATTGATTTTGACAAGCGTCTGGTAACTCTGGCCGGAGAGGATATTCATCTGACCCAGATTGAATATAAGCTGGTTTCTCTGCTTGCAAAGAATGCAGGTAAGGTTCTGACCTATGATTATATTCTGAAAGAGATCTGGGGGCCGTATGCGGACATGGATAATCAGATTTTGCGTGTCAATATGGCGAACATCCGCCGCAAGATTGAGAAGAACCCGGCTGAACCGCACTATATTTATACGGAAATCGGGGTTGGGTATCGGATGAAGGAAAATTAAGAGCGATTTTATGCTTGACATATCATTTAAATGTGGTAATATAAACATATGAATAAACATTCACATGATAGAAATGGAGGAAGTTATGACAGCAGACGACAGAGCGAGAATTGAACGGGAAGTGGAGGAAGGTTCCTGTGAGTTCATGCATGTGCATGACGCGATCGTAGAAAAGGTTGAGAAGGTTATGCCGGATGAACAGCAGCTGCTGGATCTGTCGGAATTTTTCAAAGTATTCGGAGATTCCACGCGGATTAAGATTCTGTATGTGCTCAGTCAGTCAGAGATGTGTGTCTGCGATATTGCGACACTTCTGCAGATGGGGCAGTCTGCGATATCTCACCAGCTTCGGATTCTGAAGCAGATGCGTCTGGTAACATTCCGGCGTGAGGGAAAAACGGTTTTTTACCGTCTTGCCGATTCTCATATCCAGACGATTCTGGCACAGGGAATGGAACATATCAGTGAATAAATTTACCATGCAGAGAGAAAGGAAGCATTACAATGAGAAAGATTATCAAACTGGAAGGATTATGCTGTGCAAACTGTGCAGCGAAGATTGAAGAGGGTGTAAAGAAGCTGAATGGTGTAAAGGAGGCTTCTCTGAGCTTTATGACGGAGCGCCTGACGATGGAGGTCGAGGACGGACGCGAGGAGGAACTGATTGAAGCAGCAAGAAAGATTGCGGCTAAGGTGGAGCCGGAAGCAGGTTTTAAAGTGCTCAGATAAGGAGACATTATGACGAAGAAACAGAAAAAAATGGTAATCAGGCTGGCAGTCAGCGCCGTGTTTTTTGCAGCCGCGGTTGTGATGGAAGGAAAGAATCCCTTTGCGTGGATACCGTTTCTGATTTCTTATCTGTTTGCCGGCTATGATATTCCGCTGAAGGCATGCCGCAATATCCGGAATGGCCAGGTCTTTGATGAGAATTTTCTGATGACGATTGCAACCTTTGGTGCGATCGCGGTCGGTTCTCTGGAAGAGGCGGTTGCAGTAATGCTTTTTTACCAGATCGGTGAACTGTTCAGTGATTACGCAGTCAATAAGTCCAGAAAATCGATTAAGGATCTGATGGATATTAATCCGGAGTATGCTAACCTGCTCCGGGACGGAGCAGAGGAACAGGTAGATCCTTATGAAGTGGAGATCGGAGATACGATTATCATCCGGCCCGGCGAGAAGGTTCCGCTGGACGGTATTGTTTTAAGCGGTGTGTCCAGTCTGGATACCAAGGCTCTGACCGGAGAATCCATGCCGGTGGAAGTGGAAGCCGGAGAGAAGATTGTCAGCGGCTCCATCAATTTAAGCGGAGTGCTGGAAGTGCAGACCACCCGGCTGTTTGATGATTCTACCGTTGCAAAGATTCTGGAACTGGTGGAAAATGCAAGCTCCAGAAAATCGAAGGCAGAAGGATTTATCACCAGGTTTGCAAGAGTTTATACGCCGATCGTTGTTGCACTGGCAGTGATTCTTGCAGTTGTACCGCCGGTATTATTCGGAGGCGCATGGTCAACCTGGCTTTACCGTGCGTGCAGTTTTCTTGTGGTTTCCTGCCCGTGTGCACTGGTGATTTCGGTTCCGCTGAGCTTCTTCGGTGGACTGGGAGCAGCATCCAGGAATGGCATTCTGTTGAAGGGAAGCAATTACCTTGAAGCACTCGGCAATCTGGATACGGTTGTTTTTGACAAAACAGGGACGCTGACGACCGGCAGGTTTCAGGTGACGGATGTGGAACCGGTGCATGGGACGCGGGAAGAGCTGCTGGAACTGACGGCGCTGGGAGAGTATCATTCCAATCATCCGATTGCGCTTTCTGTACGTGAGGCATATGGGAAGGAAGTGGATTCATCGCAGATCGGGGCAGTGGAGGAGCTGTCCGGACGCGGAATTCATGCACAGATTCACAGAGACGCAGGCTGGAGTGATCTTTATATCGGCAATCAGAAGCTGATGGATCAGCAGGGCATCTGTGTGGATACGCCGGCTGCGGCAATTGGCACCACACTGTATGTGGCTGAGAATGATGTTTATCTGGGCGCCGTTGTGATTTCGGATACGGTGCGGCCGGATGTGCCGGAAGCGCTG
Source organism: Lachnospiraceae bacterium (assembly GCA_022776445.1). Lineage (GTDB taxonomy): Bacteria > Bacillota > Clostridia > Lachnospirales > Lachnospiraceae > Brotaphodocola. The sequence continues at coordinate 1,992 of JALFHZ010000158.1, read as the reverse complement.
CGCGGACTGAAAGCACATGGCGTACGCAGTCTGGTTATGCTGACCGGAGATAAGGAAGAGGTCGGGAAGCTGGTTGCAGCCAAGCTTGGCATTGATCAGGTCTATGGAAATCTTCTGCCGGGGGACAAAGTGGAAAAGGTGGAACAGCTGCTCGCAGCGAAACCGGAGAACCGTACACTGGCGTTTGTAGGTGACGGCATCAATGACGCGCCGGTACTGGCACGTGCAGATGTGGGAATTGCCATGGGCGGCATCGGATCGGACGCGGCGGTGGAGGCAGCCGATGTAGTCATCATGGATGATGAGCCTTCCAGGATTGTGGATGCGATCCGGATTGCCGGAAAAACCATGGGAATTGTGCGGCAGAATATTCTGTTTGCCATCATGGTGAAGGTACTGGTGCTGGTCCTGGTAGCAATGGGATATGCGTCCATGTGGGCTGCGGTGTTTGGTGATGTCGGAGTATCGGTGCTTGCAATTCTGAATGCGATCCGGGCATTGTCCTATCAGAGACATCCGTGAATTTATTTTTTAGCGAAAATTTAACATTGACAAACCAGTATGGAACTGTTATTATTTTTTTCATGGAACAAGGGTGTTGCATCAAAGATCGTCGGGTTCCGGCGATCTTTTTATGGAACACCCTTTTTGGTTTTAAGGAGAAAAGGAGAAAAGGAGAACTACGATGAGCAGATATAGCAAAGATGACATCCTTCGTATGGCAGAGGAAGAAGATGTGGAATTTATCCGCCTTCAGTTTACAGATATTTTCGGAATGCTGAAGAATGTGGCGATTACGGTCAGCCAGCTTGAGAAAGCACTGGACAATCGCTGTATGTTTGACGGTTCCTCGATTGAGGGATTTGTGCGGGTTGAGGAGTCGGATATGTATCTGTATCCGGATCTGGATACCTTTGAGATTTTTCCGTGGAGACCACAGCAGGGGAAGGTGGCACGTCTGGTGTGTGACGTTCATCATCCCAATGGGGATGCCTTCGAGGGTGATCCGCGCTATGTGCTGAAAAAGGTACTGAAGGAAGCGGCAGACATGGGATATACATTCCAGGTTGGCCCGGAATGTGAGTTTTTCCTGTTCCATACGGATGAGGAAGGAAGACCGACGACCAATACCCATGAGATGGCAGGATATTTTGATGTGGGTCCGATTGACATGGCAGAGAATGTCCGCCGTGATATCGTGCTGAACCTGGAGGAAATGGGCTTTGAGATCGAGGCGTCCCATCACGAGATTGCGCCGGCGCAGCACGAGATTGATTTCATGTATGGTGACGGCCTGACGACGGCAGATAATATTATGACCTTTAAGATGGCGGTGAAGACCATTGCGAAGCGCCATGGATTGCATGCGACCTTTATGCCGAAGCCGAAAGCAGGCGTCAATGGTTCCGGTATGCACATCAATATGTCATTGGCTGATCAGAACGGGCATAATGTATTTGAGGATGAGAAGGATCCGATTGGTTTAAGCGAGGTGGCATATCAGTTTATCGCAGGAATTCTGAAGCATATTAATGAGATGGCGCTGCTGACCAATCCCCTGGTCAATTCCTATAAGCGACTGGTTCCGGGATATGATGCACCGACCTATCTTGCCTGGTCGTCTGCGCCGAACCGCAGCCAGCTGATCCGTATTCCTTCTTCAAGGGGAACCAATACCCGTGTGGAGCTGCGCAGTCCGGATTCTGCCGTGAATCCGTATCTGGTGCTGGCGGCCTGCCTGGCAGCCGGTCTGGACGGGATCAAACAGCAGCTGGTACCCCCGGCTCAGATTAATGAAAATGTCTTTGCGCTGAGTGAAGAGGAGATGACGGCACGTGGTATCATGCACCTTCCGGAGACACTGGGAGAGGCGATTGAAGCATTTAAAGACAGTGAATTTATGCAGAGCGTGCTTGGAAAGCATATTTATGACAAATACCTGAAAGCCAAGGAAGCAGAATGGAAGAAATTCCGTGCGGAGGTTACCGACTG
>JALFHZ010000155.1 GCA_022776445.1 Lachnospiraceae bacterium | reverse complement strand
TGGTGGATGCCACACATCCCCATGCGGCTGAGGTGACCCGGAATATTCGCCAGGCATGTGAAGCGGAGGCGACAGAGTATCTGCGGCTGCTGCGGGAAGGTGCCGGTGCCGCCGGAGCAGAGCAGACGATAATATCGGTGGAATCTGCTGCTGAGGCGGCGCAATTTCTGCAGAATACCGTGGGAAATATCATGCTGACGACAGGAAGTAAAGAACTGCCGGTGTTCTGTGAGTATCTGGAACGGAGCCGCCTGTATCCGCGTGTGCTCCCGTCCCCGGATTCCATTCGGATCTGTGAGGAATGCAGCGTGCCGCCGGCCAACCGGATTGCAATGCAGGGACCGTTTTCCGAAGAGATGAACCGCCTGCTGCTGAGGCAGTTCAACTGCCGGTATCTGGTGACGAAGGAGTCCGGACCGGCGGGTGGATATGAAGAAAAATGCTCGGCCTGTGCCGCGCTTGGTGTGACCGCTGTGGTTATCCGCCGCCCGTCTGTGGAAAAAGGGCTTGGTTTTGCGGAGGTCTGTGGATATCTGCGAAAAAAATTCCGGATTGCGGAAGAAGCTGCTCGCATTACCATCGCCGGTATCGGAATGGGAAGCGAATCCTCCATGACGGTGGAGGTACGGGAAGCCATTGCCCGGGCAGATATGCTGATCGGCGGCGGAAGAATGCTGAAGCCCTATGAGCATTCCGGCAAACTGCTGGTTGACAGTTATCAGGCGGAAGAGATCCGGCAGGAGATCGATGCACATCCGGAATGCCGCAGCATTGTGGTGCTGATGTCGGGCGATGTGGGATTTTACAGCGGTGCCAGAAAGCTTCGTGAGGTGCTGAGCGGCCGGAAGGTGGAAGTGCTTCCCGGTATCTCCTCCGTAGTCTGTCTGGCAGCAAAGACCGGATTCTCCTGGCAGGATATGGAGCTTTGCAGCCTTCATGGAAGAAAGCAGAATCTCCTTGCCCGGATCCGCCATCATGAGACCGTATTTGCACTGACGGGAAAAGGCAGTGAGATTCCGGCACTCTGCACGCAGCTTCTGGAAAACGGACTGGGCGGCGTGGAGCTGTTTGTCGGTGAAAATCTTTCCTATCCGGAAGAGCGGATCTGGCACGGTTCTCCTGCCGGAGCTTTGAACGAGACTTTTGCGCCCCTGTGTGCGCTGATTGTGTGGAACCGGAATTATGAAAAGCCGCTGGTGTGCGCGGGCATTCCGGATGCCGCCTTTGTCCGTGGAAAGGTGCCGATGACCAAGGAGGAGATCCGGACGATTTCCATTTCCAAATTGCAGCTGCATCGGGATTCTGTGATTTATGATGTGGGAGCGGGGACGGGTTCGGTGAGTATTGAGGCGGCGCTGGCTGCAGAAGACGGCATGGTTTATGCAATTGAGAAAAAAGAAGAAGCGGCAGCACTGATCCGGGAGAATCAGAGAAAGTTCGGCGCAGGAAATCTTCAGGTGGTTTGCGGTACGGCACCGGAAGCGCTTGCGGATCTTCCGGCACCGACGCATGCATTTATCGGCGGATCTTCCGGCAATCTGCATGCGATTATCACGTGTCTCATGGAAAAAAATCCCCGGATCCGGATCGTGATCAATGCGATTACGCTGGAAACCATGGCGGAGATCGTAAAGCTGGCAGAACAGTATGAGACGGAGATTGTAATGGTTACGGCGGCGCGGGCAAATCCGGTCGGTTCCTATCATCTGATGATGGGGCAGAATCCGGTGATGATTGCGGTGGTTCAGGGCAGAGAAAACCGGGACGGAGCCGGGGAACAGGCAGGAGGTGTGCCATGTCAGGAGCAGGAGTGATGCTTGCGGCCGCGGGAAGCGGGAGCGGAAAGACCTTTATTACCTGCGGTCTGCTCCGCCTGCTCACGCGGCATGGGCTGCGGGTGCAAAGCTTTAAATGCGGACCGGATTACATTGATCCCATGTTTCATACCCGGGTTCTGGGAATCAGTTCCCGCAATCTGGATCCATATTTTACGGACAGCAAGATGCTTTCGTACCTTTATGCAAAGGGAAGCAGAGAGCGGGATCTCGCGGTCGTGGAGGGCGTGATGGGGTATTATGACGGAATCGGCGGCGCGTCGGAAGCGGGAAGCAGCTATGAGCTGGCTTCGGTACTGGGGCTGCCGGTGATTCTGATTGTATCCTGCCGCGGGATGAGTGTGTCGGCGGCAGCGATCGTAAAAGGATTTCTGGATTTCCGTCAGCCGTCCCGCATTGCGGGAGTGATTTTGAATCAGATCTCCGAAAAGGTATATGACGGGGTGCGCAAGGTGATCGAGGAAAGCTGCGGGATTCCGGTGCTGGGTTATGTTCCGGTGAAAAAGGAATTTGCCATAGAAAGCCGCCATCTGGGCCTGGTGACGCCGGACCAGATTGAGAATCTGCAGGCCCGTGTGGACGGATTGGCGGATGTACTGGAACAAACGCTGGAGCTTCCCGGATTGCTTGCGATTGCGGCAGGTGCGGGACAGTCGCGGATCGGGTCCGGAAAGCTGCCTCCGGCTCTTGAAAAAGCGCTGAACCATGCAGGGAAACGTCCGGTCCGGATTGCGGTCGCAAAAGATGAAGCGTTCTGTTTTCTGTATCAGGATAATCTGGAGCTGCTGGAAGAACTGGGAGCAGAGCTTCTGTATTTCAGCCCTCTTCGCGACAGGACCATGCCGAAGAAGGTACAGGCGCTGATTCTTCCGGGAGGTTATCCGGAGCTGTATGCAGATGTGCTGAGCAGCAACCGGACGATGCTGGATTCTGTCCGAAGGGCAGTGGAAAGCGGGATGCCTACGCTGGCAGAATGCGGCGGTTTTTTGTATCTGCATGAACAGCTGGAGGATGAAAGCGGGCAGTTTCGGCCCATGGCCGGAGTGATTCGGGCCAGAGCGTTCCGGACCGGGAAGCTGGGGCGATTCGGATATATCGAAGTGACCGCGAGAAAGGATCAGCTTCTGCTTGCTGCAGGAGAGATTATCCGCTCACACGAATTTCATTACTGGGACAGTGAGAACTGTGGCAGTGACTGCCATGCGAAAAAAGCGTCCCGGCAGCAGGAATGGGACTGCGTACATGGAAGTGATACGCTGTATGCAGGATTCCCGCATATTTATTTTTATGCCAATCCGGATGCTGCCGTACGTCTGGTGCGGAAAGCGGCGGAATACGCGGAACGAATATGAGATCAGGAGGAAATAACGGTGGAATGCGATACAAGAAAACAACTGCAGCGGGAGCTGGAAGCCATCGGTCAGCCGGATGAACAGGCAATGGAAGCCAGCCGGAAGCACTGGGACCGGATTGCCAAGCCTCTGAAAGGGCTGGGGCGTCTGGAAGAAATGATTACAGCGATTGCGGGAATTCAGGGACAGGAAGAGGTGGTCCTTGAGAAGAAAGCGGTGGTGGTTCTGTGCAGTGACAATGGTGTGGTGGAAGAAGGCGTGACGCAGACCGACAATCAGGTGACTGCCATTGTAGCGGAGAATTTTGCAAAAGGCATTGCCAGTGTAAACCGGATGGCAGATCTGGCTCATGCAGATGTGATTCCGGTCGATATCGGCGTGGCACGTGATCTGACGGAACCGGGTGTGCTTCGAAGAAAAATTGCTTACGGAACCAGAAACCTTGCCAAGGAACCGGCGATGTCAGAAGAGGAAGCGATCCGGGCGATCTGCATCGGCATGGATCTGGTCAGAGAGTGCCGCAGTCAGGGATACCGTCTGCTGGCTACCGGTGAAATGGGAATTGGCAATACGACGACCAGCAGTGCGATTGCCGCTGTGCTGCTGGGGCTTCCGGCAGAGCAGGTGACCGGCAAAGGAGCCGGGCTTTCCCGGGAAGGAATCCGCCACAAAGCGGAGGTGATCCGGGCGGCCATCGCGCTGCATCAGCCGGATCGTCAGGATGTTCTGTCCGTTCTGGCGGCACTTGGCGGATTCGATATTGCAGGCATGGTCGGACTGTTCCTGGGCGGTGCGCGCTTTGGAGTACCGGTGATCATTGACGGAATGATCTCTTCGGTAGCAGCGCTGATTGCGGCAAGGCTTTGTCCTGCGGCCGTATCTTATATGCTTCCGTCTCATATGAGCAAGGAACCGTCCAGCCGGATGATTATGGATGAACTGGGACTGAAGCCGGTGATTCATGGAGACCTGGCGCTGGGAGAGGGAACCGGGGCAGTGCTGTTGTTCCCGATGCTGGACATGGCATATGCCGTATACCGGGAAAACAGCACCTTTGAAAAGATTCAGGTGGAAGCCTATCAGAGCTTTGACGAGGAAGAAACTCTATGATGTACGTGGTAACAGGAGGAAGCGGCAGCGGAAAATCGGAGTATGCGGAGCAGCTTGCGGTGTCACTGGGCGGGGAGCGGGTGTATCTGGCAACCATGCAGGTGTACGACGAAGAGGGAAAACAGCGGGTTGCCCGTCATCGGGCCATGCGCGAGGGAAAACAGTTCCTCACACTGGAATGCCCGTATGGATTGGAAGAATATGTGAGAAAGCCGGAGAACTATGAGAACCTGAACGGTCGGGTGGTGCTTCTGGAGTGCATGTCCAATCTGGCAGCCAATGAGATGTTTCCGGCAGACGGAGGCATGCGGACGGCTGAGCAGACAAAAGAGACGGTTCTGCGCGGCCTGCACGCGCTGCGAAGCGTGTGTCGTGATCTGGTTGTGGTAACCAATGAGGTGTTTTCCGACGGTGTCGCCTACGATCCGGGAACCGAAGCCTATATCCGGGCTCTGGGCAGCATCAATGTGAGCATGGCATCCTGTGCGCACCGGGTGACAGAGGTAGTCTGCGGGATTCCGGTCGATTTCCCGCAAAGGACAGAAAAGGAGACAATATGAATATCCTGCGATCGTTTTATGTGGCACTGTCCATGTATTCCAGGATTCCCGTACCCCGTGTGGCATGGACGGAAGACAGTATGAAATATGCGATGTGTTTTTTTCCGGTGATCGGAGTGGTGCAGGGCGTGCTTTTTGCCGGGCTATGGATACTTCTGGTACACAGCGGCTTTGGCGTGTGTTTCCGCAGCGCTCTTTTGACGGCGCTTCCGGTTCTGGTGACCGGCGGAATTCATATGGACGGATTTCTGGACACCGTGGATGCGCTCAGTTCCTGGCAGACGAAGGAGCGCAGACTGGAGATTCTGAAAGATTCCCACACCGGAGCGTTTGCCATTATCGGAGGAGGTCTGTATTTTCTTCTGTATGCCGGCGGAGTCTCTGAGATTCAGAGCATGCGTGCGGCTGTGATGACCGGCTGCGGTTTCGTGCTGTCACGGATTCTGAGTGCCGGGGCGCTGGTGCTTCTGAAGGGGGCAAAGAAAGAAGGGCTGGCTTATACGTTTATGTCCGGCGCGCACAGGAACAGAACCCGCATGGCACTGGCCGCGGAGCTGGCTGCGGTACTGCTGGTGATGGCAGAACTGTGGCTGACCGGAGCGGTTGTGATGGCGGTTCTGGCTGCGGGAACCTGGCTGTATTACCGGGGGATGGCATACCGGCAGTTTGGCGGAATTACCGGGGATCTGGCGGGGTTTTTCCTTCAGATCTGCGAACTGCTTCTGCTCTATGGCATTGTGATTGCGGATCGGTTCTTCTGAAGCAGAGTTTTTGAAACAGTATACTGGGATATGGAGAGAAAAAGCATGATGCGATTATATATAGGCGGATGTTTTCAGGGAAAGTCAGACTATGTGCAGGAGCTCTGGAACCGGGAACACCCGCAGAAATCTGTGCGGGTGTCAGACGGAGCGGATATTTCCCTGGATCAGCCGGTGCAGATCGGGATTCTGAATCATTATCATCTTCTGGTGCGCAGGCTTCTGGAGCAGAAACAGGATGCCTGGGCGTATACGCGAAGGCTTCTGGAGCAAAATCCGGACATCTGGATCATCTGTGATGAAGTCGGTATGGGAATTGTGCCGGAGGATGCCCGGGAACGCCGCTATCGGGAGACGGTGGGGCGGTGCTGCTGTGCACTTGCAAAAGAAGCGGGTCAGGTAGAACGGATTCTTTGCGGAAGGGGACTGAGGATCAAATGATACGGGGACATATACTGAGTCTGGTTCTGGGCTTTTTCCTGGATCTTTTGTTCGGGGATCCTGCCGGGATTCCGCACCCGATCCGGGGAATGGGACACACGATCAGCTTCTGTGAAAAGCAGGTGCGCCGATGGAGCCGGGGAGATGCCGGAAAACTTCGCATCGGCGGTACGGTACTGGTGTGTGTGAACCTGCTGTTCTGGGGAACGGTTTCCTTCCTGATCTGCCATACGGCTTATCGGATTCATCAGGCGGCAGGGATTGCGGTGGAGAGCTTTCTCTGCTTTCAGCTTCTGGCGGCAAAAAGTCTGAAGCAGGAGAGCATGAAGGTTTACGATGCATTGAAAAACGGCAGTATAGAAGACGCACGCCGTGCCGTATCGATGATTGTCGGAAGGGATACGCAGGAGCTGACTGCAGAAGGGGTGACCAAAGCAGCAGTGGAAACCGTGGCGGAAAATCTGGCAGACGGTGTGATTGCCCCGATGCTTTACATGGCACTGGGCGGCGCCTGCTTCGGTTATCTTTATAAGACGGTCAACACCATGGATTCCATGATCGGCTACAAGGATGAGCACTATCTCTGGATCGGACGGACCGCTGCGAAGCTGGATGATGTCTGCAATTATCTGCCGTCCCGGATCTCAGCGGTGCTGATGGTGCTGTGCAGCGGACTGATCGGGCTGGATGCCGGAAATGCCTGGTGCATCTGGCGCAGGGACAACCAGAATCATGCGAGCCCGAATTCCGCACAGACCGAGTCGGCAGCCGCAGGGGCGCTGAATGTCCAGCTTGCCGGAGATGCCTGGTATTTTGGAAAGCTTTATAAGAAGAAAACGATCGGGGATGCGCTGCGGCCGGTAGAGGCAGAGGATATTGTGCGGATTAACCGTCTGATGCTTGCGGTATCCGTGATGGGAATCAGTCTGTGTGCGGCAGCGGGAATTGCCGCCGGTCTGATATCCGGATGAGTACACCGGAAAGGGAGAGACAGAATGAAGGAAAACAGTAATAAGAAGGCGATTCTGGTTGTCAGTTTTGGCACTACGCATCCGGAAACCAGGGCAAAGACCATCGATGTCATCGAACAGACCCTGCAGGAAGCATTTCCGGAACAGAGGCTTTACCGGGCATGGACCAGCCGGATGGTGATCCGGAAGCTGATGGACCGTGACGGATATGCGGTGGATACGGTGGAGCAGGCTATGGAGCGGATGCTGGCGGACGGTATCCGGCAGGTGTTGGTACAGCCGACGCATGTGATGGATGGTATTGAAAATGAGCGGATGAAGGAAGCAGTGTCAGTTTCCGCCGGAAAGTTTGAACAGGTACGGTTCGGTGCTCCGCTTCTCTCAGAAGACTCCGATTTCCGGCAGGCGGCAGAAGGAATTCTGCAGGAGTTTGCCGGGCTTTCTTCCGATACGGCGCTGGTGCTGGTTGGACACGGAACGACGCATGCGGCCAATACCGTCTATGAGCGGCTGGAACGGCAGTTTCGGAATATGGGAGAATCCCGGGTATTTGTAGGTACCGTGGAGGATGGAACAGAGACCTCTGTATGGAAGGAACGAAAAAAACAGTTCCGGAAGGTGATTCTGGCTCCGTTTCTGATTGTGGCGGGGGAACATGCAAAACAGGATCTGGCGGGCGATTGTCCGGATTCCTGGAAGTCCCGCCTGGAGGCTGCGGGAATGAAAGTGGAGTGCAGCATGAAAGGGCTGGGAGAATATGCGGCGATCCGCAGCCTGTTTGCGGCGCATGCGGAAAAAGCGATGGAGGAATAGATGATGGTACATTTTATCGGAGCGGGTCCGGGCGATCCGGAACTGCTGACTTTGAAGGGCAAACGGCTGATTGACGAGGCGGATGTGATTATCTATGCCGGTTCTCTGGTGAATCCCCAGGTGCTTCAGGGGGCGAAGAAAACAGCAAAGATTTACAACAGTGCATCCATGACGCTGGAAGAGGTGATCGCGGTCATGAAGGATGCGGCGGAGCACGGCCTTTGCGTGGCACGGGTACATACCGGGGATCCGGCGATTTTCGGTGCGCACCGGGAGCAGATGGATGCGCTGGACCGCCTTGGAATTCCCTACGATGTGACTCCGGGAGTCAGTTCTTTTCTGGCTGCGGCTGCGGCGCTGAAAAAAGAATATACGCTGCCCGGAGTCAGTCAGACGGTGATTCTGACCAGAATGGAGGGACGGACTCCGATGCCGGAGCGTGAGAAGCTGAAAGATCTTGCAAGACATCAGGCGACCATGGTCATTTTCCTGAGTGTCGGACAGATGGAAAAGCTGGCAGAAGAACTGATGGAATACTATCCGCCGGATACGCCGGCTGCGGTTGTCTATAAAGCATCCTGGGAAGATCAGAAAATTGTGACAGGTAATCTGACTACCATTGCCGGCCGGGTCAGGGAAGCCGGAATCACAAAGACAGCACTGACTGTGGTCGGAAGATTTCTTGGGGATGAATACGAACTGTCCAGGCTTTATGACAAGCATTTCAGCCATGAGTTCAGAAAAGGAGTATGACACGGTGATGAAAGTACATGGCGGCGATATCTACGGCCTGGCTGAAAAAACAGGAATTTCAGCTCAGCAGTGGCTGGATTTTTCTGCCAATATCAATCCGCTGGGAATTCCGGAAGGCGTCCGCATCGCGATGATGCAGGCTGTCGCGGATGCTGTGTATTATCCCGATCCGGACTGCACGCGTCTGCGGACTGCACTGGCAGCAGTACACGGAGTCCGGGCGGAGATGATTCTGTGCGGCAACGGCGGGGCGGATCTGATTTTCCGGATCGCATATGCGGGAAGAACAGCGGGTCGTCCCTGGAAAGCGCTGGTGCCCGTTCCGACGTTTCTGGAATACGAGCAGGCACTGAATCAGGCCGGCGCGCAGGTGGTCTCTTATTTTATGGGGGAAGCTCTGGAGCCTGGGGAGGAGATTCTGGATCCGATTACCCCGGATGTCGCAATGATGTTTCTCTGTACGCCTAACAATCCAACCGGAATTCTGCCGGATCCACAGCTTTTGAAACGGATTGCAGAGCGGACGGCGCGGACCGGGACGCGGCTGGTGGTGGATGAATCGTTTCTGGAATTTGTCAGAGACGAGAAAACGCGGTCGATGATCTCCAAGCTGGAATCCTGGCCTCATGTGGTTGTACTGCGTTCTTTCACGAAGATGTATGCCGTTCCCGGGATTCGTCTGGGGTATGCGGTCAGTGCGGATACCGGTTTCCTGAAAAAGGTGGCAGAAGCGGGGCAGACCTGGCCGGTCAATGCGATTGCCGCGTCAGCAGGCCTGGCTGCTCTGAAGGAGCAGGCATTTGTCGAAAAAACCATTGCATACGTGGAGCGGGAGCGTCAGTGGATGAAGGCAGAACTGGAACAGCTTGGTGCGCAGGTCTGGGACGGCCAGGCCAATTATCTGTTGTTCCGTCTTCCGGGCTGCACGGATCTCTATGAGAGACTGCTGAAATATCAGATCGTTGTCCGGAGATGCTGCAATTATTGCGGTTTGACGGAGGAATATTACCGGGTCGCGGTGAAGCGTCATGACCAGAATGAACTGCTGATCCGGAGCATGAAGCAGGAAAGGAGTCATTATGGCGGCTAAAACAATCATGATTCAGGGTACCATGTCGAATTCCGGAAAGAGTTTTCTGACTGCCGGACTTTGCCGGGTATTCCGGCAGGATGGATATCGCGTGGCACCGTTCAAATCTCAGAACATGGCATTGAATTCCTACATTACCGAAGAGGGACTGGAGATCGGGCGTGCGCAGGCGATGCAGGCAGAAGCAGCCGGAATCCGGCCGACTGTGGATATGAATCCGATCCTTTTAAAACCGACCAGCCGTACCGGCAGCCAGGTGATCATAAACGGCGAAGTCTGCGGCAATATGAAAGCGGTGGATTATTATCGAAAAAAAACGGAATTTATTCCGCAGATTCTGGAGGCTTTTCACCGGCTCAGCGAGCAGTACGACGTGATTGTGATCGAAGGTGCCGGAAGTCCGGCGGAGATCAATCTGCGGGAGCATGACATTGTCAATATGGGCATGGCAAAGATGGCAGATGCACCGGTGCTGCTGGTGGGAGATATTGACCGGGGCGGTGTGTTTGCTTCCCTGTACGGGACGGTAAAGCTTCTGGAGCCGGATGAGCAGCAGCGAATCCGGGGACTGATCATCAATAAGTTTCGCGGCGATGTCTCCATTCTGGAACCGGGACTGCGCATGATTGAGGAAAAAACAGGGATTCCGGTTGTGGGGGTCGTGCCCGTGGAAAAGATCGACCTGGATGATGAGGACAGTCTTTCGGAGCGTCTGAATCGGGCAGAGGCGGGATCCGGTGTGGATGTGGCGGTGATTCGCCTGCCGCATATCTCGAATTTTACAGATTTCAGTGCATTTGAGCGAATCGAGGGCGTATCCCTGCGCTATGTGGACCGTCCGGCACGTCTGGGCAGTCCGGATCTGATTCTGCTGCCCGGCACCAAGAATACGATGGGAGATATGAAATGGCTGATCGAAACCGGAATGGAACCGCTGATCCTGAAAGCGCATGCGTCCGGAACTCCGGTGGTTGGGATCTGCGGCGGTTTTCAGCTTCTTGGAAAAACACTCAGCGATCCGCAGGGAGTGGAGTACGGCGGAACCATGCGGGGACTGGGGCTGCTGGATGCGGATACCACGTTTTCTTCCGGTAAAACCAGAACACAGATCACGGGGACCTGGATGAACCGGCCGCCGCTGTTTGGTTCCGGGGCTTCTCAGAATGTAACCGGTTATGAAATCCATATGGGACAGACGGTAAACCGCGGCGGATGCAGACCGGCGATTCGGCTGGAGGACGGGCGATACGATGCTCTGTGCAGTGAAGACGGTCTGGTGTTCGGCTCCTATCTGCACGGACTTTTCGATACCGGGGGGCTGGCATATGAGCTTGCCACGGTTCTGGCGGAGAAAAAAGGCGTCACGCTGAAGCGGCAGGAGCTGCAGCTGGATGCTTATAAGGAGCAGCAATACGATAAGCTGGCTGATCTGGTCAGAAGCTCCATCGATATGAATACAATCTATAAAATATTGGAAGAAGGTGTGCAGGATGCTGGATGAAATTCAGATTATAAAACCGGATGAAATTGAAAAACGGAGTATGGAGATCATTGCTGCCGAACTGGGAGACCGCTCCTGGCCGGAAGATGAGTGGGCCGTGGTAAGGCGCTGCATTCATACTTCTGCGGATTTTGATTACGCGGATCATCTGGTATTTTCAACGGATGCCGTAAAGAAGGCGAGAGAGGCGATCCGCGCCGGTGCCGTGATCGTGACAGATACAAATATGGCGGCTGCCGGGATTAATAAAAAGTCTCTTGCCCGCTGGGGCGGAAGCGTCCGCTGTTTTATGGCGGATGAAGATGTGGCAGAAGAGGCCGCGGCAAAAGGCGTGACCCGGGCGTCCGTCTGCATGGAGCGTGGGGCGAAGCTGGACGGACCGGTGATCTTCGCCGTGGGCAATGCGCCGACCGCTCTGATCCGTCTTTACGAGATGATTCAGGCGGGAGAACTGAAGCCGGCTCTGATTATCGGAGTCCCGGTCGGATTTGTCAATGTGGTGGAATCCAAGGAGCTGATTTTGAAAACAGGGGTTCCTTATATTGTCGCCAGAGGAAGAAAAGGCGGCAGCAATATTGCTGCCGCGATCTGCAATGCAATTCTCTATGGGTGCTGACGGGTCAGCCTACCGCAGTCCGGCTGCACGCAGTTCCCATGCGACGCGTGCGCTCTCTTCCAGCTCCTCCAGGCAGTAGAAGGCATCCAGTACATCGGAACCGGGAACGACGGCACCGTGCTGCTTTAACAGATATCCGTCTCCATGCATGATGCGTGCGTCAAAAGCATCGAACAGTGCCTGAGATCCCGGTTTTTCGTAAGGCACCGTGCAGACTTTGCCAAGTTTCATATTCAGATAAGGCGTATGGGCCGGAATACAGTCATCTTCGTTCTCTGCCGGTACAAAACTCCAGAGTACGGCATAGGTGCCGTGTGTATGGATGACTGCTCCGGTTTCCGGCTTGTTCTGATAAAGCTTTAAATGCAGCGGCCATTCCTTGCTTGGCTTTTTGTCACCGATGCAGGCGCCGTCCATGGTCATGACTGCAAACTGATTCGGGGTCAGTGTGCCGAAGCAGCTTCCGCTCATACTGATATACATCTTTCCTCCGTGCAGAAAACTGATGTTCGCAGATGAACCGGATGTTTTGTTCCGGTCAAAGAGACTGTGGCATACCCAGACCGTATCGTTTAATTTCTGTTCCAATTTCTGTTCCATTTCTTTTATTCCTCCTGTCAACAGTAGTATCATCAGAATGACATAAGTTTGGAATTTCGTCAAGAAATATCTGTGATGTGTTGCAGAATTGTTGCAGACAGGTGTTGTGTTGTTGTAAAATGGGAAAAAGTCCAAAATTCAAAGCGGAGGATTTATGATTCGATTACTGTTTATTGTTCCATACCCGGAGCTGGAAGAACGAGTGAAAGCCGTGTTGGAGATGCATCCGGAAAAAGACCGGATTGCTGCGGATGTGCAGGTGCTTACTGTGGATGAGACACCCCTTATTCATGTGGCAGAATATGATGCTGTGATAGCTCGTGGTTATAGTGCACTTCAGCTGAAAACCATGTACCCGCAGATCCCGATTATAAAACTGTCCATGTCCGGATACGATGTGATCCGGACAATCAGTGAATGCAAAAAGAAATTTCAGTCGAAAAAAATCGCAATCTGCGGATTTTTCGGAAAGCTGTATGAGGTTGACACCATATCGCAGCTCCTGGACTGTGAGGTGGAAATTTTTACACCGGAACATTATCAGGATCTGGAAGAAACCATTTGCCTGGCGATTCAGATGGGGTGCGATGCGGTGGTAGGCGGCTATACCGCAAGCATGTCTGCACAGAAGCACCAGATCCCGTTCTGTATGATAAGCACAGGAGAAGATACGATTTTCCAGGCTTTGAACGAGGCGGTTCAGACAGTGGAGGAGATTCAGAAAGAACGTCTGGTTTCTGAAATGTACAAGACTATCATCTATGCGTCCAAGGATGGCATCCTGTTTGTGGATGCACAGGGCATGATTCAGGTGAGAAACCACGTGGTACGCGCCATGAATGATAATGTGAGTCTGCTGCACAGACCGCTCCGGGAATGTCTGCCGTTTTTATACAGAACTTTTCAGGAGGTGCTCAAAAGCGGGCAGGAAGTATCCGGACTGATTCATGAATTCAGCGATACCCACATTACGGTTTCCGCTGCGCTGACACCGGTGATTGTCAATCAGATGATTTCGGGTGTTGTCATTACCCTGATGGATATCACGCACATTCAGAAACTGGAAAAACAGATCCGCAGCCGTCTGAGCGAGAAGGGACTCCGCGCGAAGTACACGTTTGCCGATATCATCCATGAGAGTGGAGTGATTGAGAATACCATTGATCAGGCGCGGAAGTACGCAATGTCCGAATCCAATATCATCATTGTGGGCGAGACCGGAACCGGCAAGGAGCTGTTTGCACAGAGCATACACAACGGAAGCACCCGCAAAAACGGGCCGTTTGTGGCGATTAACTGTGCGGCATTGCCGGAAAATCTTCTGGAAAGTGAGTTGTTTGGCTATGTGGAAGGTGCGTTTACCGGAACGGTGCGCGGAGGAAAAATGGGGCTGTTTGAACAGGCGCATGGGGGAACACTGTTTCTGGATGAAATAGGAGAGATATCCCTGTCTACACAGACGAAGCTGCTCCGCGTCCTGCAGGAACGGGAGGTGCGCCGGATCGGAGATAATAAAGTGATTTCGGTGGATGTACGGATCATATCGGCAACGAACCGGAGCATTACACAACTGACTGAGCAGGGAAAATTCCGAAAGGATCTGGCATATCGTCTGGATGTGCTGCGGATTTTCCTCCCGCCGCTGAGACAGAGAGGCAGTGATGTGGAGCTTTTGTTCCTCCACCTTCTGAAACAGCAGATCAGAGCCAATAACCGCCCGTTTCCGGAGATCGATATGAGCTCGCTGTCGGTGCTTCATGATTATCCGTTTAC
Source organism: Lachnospiraceae bacterium (assembly GCA_022776445.1). GTDB lineage: Bacteria > Bacillota > Clostridia > Lachnospirales > Lachnospiraceae > Brotaphodocola. Next base: position 6,649 of record JALFHZ010000155.1, on the reverse strand, counting down.
GGGCAATATCCGTGAACTGCGCAATATTGCCGAGCGTGCCAGTGTCCTGTGCAGTCAGGGAGTGATCACAAGGGAATGCCTGCTTCAGGCGCTGTATCCTCCGGATCTGGACACGGATATTCCGGCTGCGCCTCTGCATGCAAAGCACGGGAACAGTGAGAAGGAAATGATTTTCTGGGCATTGGAGGAATGTGGAGGGAATCAGAGCAAGGCCGCAAAACTGCTGGGCATTGACCGTTCTACCCTGTGGCGGAAATTAAAAAAGTACAGCAGCAAGTAGAAAACATAGTAGCAGATGCAACGGTGATGCAAAAAGTGATGCAATGCTGTTGCGTCTGCAACGATATAATTTTGCGATTATTTGGTCAATTATTTGACAAACTTAATTTTCTTCTGTATTTTCAAGGATTTTACGGTATTTTCACCGAAGTTTTCCAATAGATTATAAACTTTGGCATGGATATTGCTTATCAATATAGTATCAAAATAAGCAAGTGCGTGCGAATTGTGTACCCAGACAATGGAATGCAAAACAAAAGGAGGATGCTTTATGAAAAAGACACTGAAAAAAATGGCACTGATTACCATGTCCGTAGCTCTTTGTGAGACTGCGCTCACCGGATGCAGCGGCGGAGGCAAGGCATATCCGTCTCAGCAGATTGAACTGGTTATTCCGGCAAGCCCGGGCGGCGGAAGTGATACGATGGGAAGACTTCTGGTTGATATTATTCAGAGCAATAAGCTTTGCCCACAGACGGTTGTTCCGGTAAACAAGGCGGGCGGCGGCGGAAGTGCCGGACAGCAGTATGTAAACTCCAAGAGTGATAAGGACTACACCATTTTCACCATCAATGATGCGCATACGATTGCTGCGACCGTATCCGGAACCAGGCCGAAGAACAACTTCACCCCGATTGCTATGCTGGCCACCGATCAGGTGCTGTTTGTGACGGGAGGCAACTCTGAGTACGAAACCATGGACCAGGCCATCGAGGCGATCAAAGCTAATCCGAAGGGGCTGACCGTAGGCTGTGCTGATCAGCTGGATAAGATCTGTGTATTTGATATCAACAATTCCTACGGTGTTGAGTTTAACAACGTATATTTCAACAGTGCAGGAGAAATCGCGACAGCGATCATGGGAGGCCATGTGGAATTTGGTATGTTTAATCCGAGCGAGTGTTCTGCTCTTGTGGAAAGCGGCGAGCTGAGAGCACTGGGAACCTTCGCAACAGAACGCTGTGCGGCACCTCTGGATCAGGTTCCGACCTTTACGGAGATGGGGCATGATGATCTGGTATTTGCCATGTCCCGCGGCATTCTGGGACCGGAAGGCATGAGTGCGGAAGCACAGAAATACTGGAGTGATATATTCAAAACGGTATGTGAAAATGATAAGTGGGTGAAAGATTACGTAGAGGCAAACGGACTGACCCCGACTTATATGAACTGTGATGATTATGCAAAATACTACGAAGAAAATGAGAAGAAACTGATTGAAAAGGCCAAGGCGCTTGGTGATATTCAGTAAGACAGTATATGAAATAATGAGGTGATTACATGTTAGCAGAACTAATTGCTTCCCTGATTCTGATTGCACTTTCCATTCTCTGGATCGTGGAAGGAATCAAACTGGGGTTATGGATTCCGGGAGTATCGGCGGGTTCCGGTTTTGTTCCGGCTGCGTTCGCAGCCCTGACGCTGATTTCGTCCCTGTTCGTAATCGCTTCTGCGCTGAAGAAGAAACGGACATCTGCGGCTTCTGCCGCAGATGGAGAACCGGATAATGCAGTTTCCGAGACGGGCGCAGACAGATCCCGGTTTGAACAATACAAAACCATGATTCCGGTTGTATTCTGCATAGGCGGAATTTTCTGCCTGCAGCTGTTCGGACTGGTAATCACGATTGCGGCAATTTCATTTTTATGGATGTATTTTGTGAGCCGGATGCCGATGAAAAAAGTTCTGATCTTTACTGCTGCGATCACGCTTTTCATCTATCTGGTATTTGAAGCATGGCTGAAGATTCCCTTCCCCGGGGATATCATTCGACTGTAAGGAGGGGAGATTCCATGGCAAATAATTTTGGACTTTTACTGAACGGCCTGCAGACGGCGATTTCACCGTTTAATCTGCTGTGCTGTATCGTGGGCGGCATCCTTGGTATTTTTGTCGGTGCCATGCCTGGAATCGGAGCGGTGGCGGGATGTTCTCTGCTGCTTCCGATTACCTATAAAATGAATCCAACTGCGGCAATTATCATGCTGGCAGGTATCTATTACGGCAACATGTATGGCGGAGCTTACAGTGCAATTTTGCTGAATATTCCGGGTGATTCTCCGGCCGTATGTACTGCTTTGGAAGGCTACCCGCTGACGAAAAGGGGAAAAGCCGGAAAAGCATTGTATACCGCCAACTTTTCTTCCTTTATCGGAGGAACAATCGGCGTAATTTTCCTGACGATTCTGGGACCGGCTCTGGCAAGAATCGGTTTGAAATTCGGACCTCCGGAGATGGCAGCGCTGGTGTTTCTGGCTCTGACATCCATTGGTTGGATGCTGGGAGACAGTCCTGTAAAAGGTCTGGTGGCAACCGGGCTGGGGGTTATGATCAGCTCCATCGGTATGGATGCTTCTTCTGCGAATTTCCGTTATACCTTCGGATTCATGGGGCTTTTAAGCGGTATTTCTTTTATTCCGCTGGTTATCGGTATGTTTGGCTTCAGCCAGGTACTGCAGATGATGAGCGGTGACGAGATTGGTGATAAGGCAGACCAGTATGTCGGGAAACTGACATTGAGAGAAAGCTGCCTGAGCAGAAAAGAAATGCTCAGTTTGATCCCGCAGTGTATCAGAACAGCGATTCTTGGTGAGTTCGTTGGTTTCCTTCCGGGAGCAGGCGGAACGACTTCTGCATTCCTTGCGTACATGATGGAACGCAAGATCAATAAAAACCGTGCAAACATGGGCGGCAGGGAAGGTACGATTGAGGGTGTGTCCGCATCAGAGGCTTCCAACAACGCAGCAGCAGTCGGCGCGTTTATCCCGCTTCTTTCTCTGGGCATTCCCGGATCTGCAACGACTGCAGTACTGCTTGGCGGGCTTCTGGCATGGGGCTTAAAGCCTGGTCCGCTGTTATTTCAGCAGCAACCGGAATTCGTATGGGGCCTGATCGGTTCCATGTACATCGGAAATATTGTCTGCCTGATCTGCGGCCTGGCAAGTATCCCGATCCTGATGAAGGTTCTGAAGATTCCGAAGAAAGTTCTGGCTCCGATTATTATTATCGTATGTATTGTAGGTGCATATGCCAACAGCAATAATATGTTTGACGTATGGATCATGCTCGTAGCCGGTGTGCTTTCCTACTGGCTGCAGAAACATAAATATCCGATTACTCCGGTGGTTTTGGGATTTGTACTGGCACCGACCTTTGAACTGAAGGTAAGGCAGGCTCTGGAGATTTCCAACTGTGATATGCTGGTATTCCTGCGCAGCCCGATTGCACTGTTCTTCCTGCTGTTTGCGATGGTGCTCTGCCTGGCTCCGGTAATTATGAAGTTTGTAAAGAAAGCGAAATAGCATAAGGAGGATGAATCGTATGGATTACACCAATCTGCTCAAGAATAAGACCGGAAGAACATCGAGAGTCGGCATCATTGGCGCGACGCGCGGTTATGGATATACTCTGCTCGCACAGATTCCGAAAATTCCGCTGATGGAGCTTCGGGTGATCAGTTCCCGCCATACGGATGAGTGTATGGAAGTGCTTACCGGTCTGGGCTATCAGGAAGAAAATATTCGGATCTGTGAAAGTCCCGAAGCGATTGCACAGGCACCGGAAGATGCAGTTTTGATTGTGAAAGATTATCGCCTGGTTGTGGAATGCGGAATTACAGCTCTGGTAGAGTGCACCGGCAATACCGCTGTAAGTTCCGATATCGCAATGGAAGCACTGAAACGAAAAATCAATGTTTATATGGTTTCAAAAGAAACAGACAGTGTCTGCGGTACGGTATTGAACCAAATGGCAGCAGAAAACGGAGCAGTTTATGCATTAGTGAACGGAGACCAGCCGCGCAACCTGCTGGATCTGTATTCCTGGGGACGACTTCTGGGGCTGGATATCGTCTGTGTCGGCAAAGCGAGTGAGTATGATTTTGTATGGGATCCGGATACTGCGGAGTTTACCTACATGGAAGGCGAGAAGCCGCCTCATGAGAACATTCCGGGTATGAAGGAATTCTGGCATTATAAGGATCGGGAAACGCTGGCAGAGCGTCGGAAGCTGGTAGAAAAGTACATGGCAGTTATCTCTGCCGATCTCTGCGAAATGAATCTGGTTTCTAATGTGACCGGCATGGTTCCGTCTGGGCCGCGCCTGAATTACCCGGTGGCAAAGATCAGTGAGCTGGCGGACATTTTTATTCCGGAAGAGGACGGAGGTATTCTGAAAAAGACCGGCGTTGTTGATGTGTTCTGCAACCTGCGCGCTCCGGATGAGGCAAGCTTTGCAGGCGGCGAGTTCATCATTGTCCGCTGTGAAAATGATACGGTGTGGGAACTTCTGAGAGGGAAGGGACATGTGGTCAGCCGCAATGGAAAATACGCCTGCATGTATCTTCCATATCATTTCATGGGAGTAGAGACACCGGTATCCATTCTGCTTGGGGATCTGATGGGAATCGGTACGCACGAAGAGTGCCGTCAGGTATCGGTTATGGCTGGTGTGGCAGAAGAAGATCTGCCGAGAGGAACGGTACTGAAGGTACATGGACATCACCATTCCATCGACGGTCTGGTTCCGGAGCTGTGGGAACGCAGAGACGCGCAGCAGGTGGCACCGTTCTATCTGCTGAACGGAACGACGCTGCTGAAAGATATCAAAGCCGGTGAACCGGTGACCATGGATGCCGTAGACCTGTCCGGATCAGTGCCATATCAGCTGTATATGGAAGGCATGAAACTTGAATGAGGAGCAATCCGTGTATCATAATAATTGCAGAAAGAAGGGCAGTACCCACTTCCGGGTGCCGCCCTTCTTTCTGCTCCGAATCATGCAGCTGTCTGTTATTTGCCAGTCAGATGCAATGCCCGGATAAAGAAATCTTCCTGACCGAAGTTGCCGGATTTTAAAACCAGACGAACTTGCCTGCTGCTGCGGGGGATCATCACGGGCACACCCGGTGCCACGCTTTCACCAATGATATAAGAATCAAATCCGAGTGCTTTTGTGACTGCACCCGAAGTTTCACCGCCTGCGACGATGATCCGGGTATAACCGGTCTCCACGGCCCGTCTTGCCAGTGCAGCAGTCGTCTGTTCCAGAAGCTCCGCGATCTTTTCCCTGCCGGATTCCTGAATTTTTCTGACATTGTCAGGAGTGTCGGAGCTGTAGAGAAGAATCTGTTTCCCACGGTTTGCTTCCAGAAACGCCCACAGTTCATCCGGTGTCTGTTCGCCGGAAAGCAGTGCCAGCGGCTGGATCTGCAAAGATATGACATCATGACTCTGTGCGTAGGCAATCTGTCTGCGCGTCATCTCCGAGCAGCTTCCTGCCAGCAGAATACCGGAACCTTCTGTACTGGTGGAAACGAAAGCTCTCTCCGTGTCTGTCTGTGCATACTGGCGGGCCAGCTCCGTCAGAATGCCGGAACCTCCCGATAAAACCGGAAGGGAACCGAACAGTCGGACAATCGTCGCTGCGTCGTCATTCTGAGTATAATCCGGAACGATATAGAAATGTCTGTGCGTCTGTCCGTATTCCTGAATCTGCTGTTCGATGGAAATCCGGGCGCGCAGATAATCGTCTTTGGTAATATTTATGCAGCTGTACCGGCTCTGCGGTTCCATCAGTCCGGCAATACTGGAATCCCACATCGGAGTCAACGGATGATTTTTCATCGGACTTTCGTGAAGAGGAACCCCGTTCACATACAGATGCCCCTGACGGACGATGCGGCCGTTGACCGGAAGTGCCGGACAGAGAATCGTGTAAGGAACCTGAAATTCTTCCAGCATTGCATCCATAATCGGGCCGATATTGCCCTGCGGAGTGGAATCAAAGGTCGAGCAGTATTTGATATAAATCTGCCTCGCCCCCTGATGCTTCAGCCATCGGGCAGCACGAAGGGTGTCTTCGACAGCAGAGGAGGTCTCCTGCGTCCTGGTCTTCAGCGCGATCACAATGGCCTGACAACTTTCTGCTAATTCCTGTTCTTGTGGTACACCATTAAAAAGGATGGTCTGCATACCGCCCTTTACCAAAAAGGAAGCTGCATCACTGGCTCCGGTAAAGTCATCTGCGATGCATCCCAATATCAGTTTTTTCTCCATATTGAATCAAATCCTTTCCTGCATGTACCGTGCGTTTGTACCCATTTACAGTATAAAACCTGAGAAGGAATTAGTCAAATCCTTCTGCTGTATCATTTAATACACGATTTGTGGGATAATAAAAAAATACAAAAAAGTTGTTGACATTTGTCCGGAACCATGGTATTCTAAGACTCGCCGCTGCAAAAGCGGCACGGACTTCTGAAAAAAGTTCAAAGAAAAATAAAAAAGTTGTTGACAAGAACGCAGCGATGTGATAAGATGATCGAGTTGCTGCTGAAACGGAAGCAACAAGATGAACCTTGAAAATGAAA
>JALFHZ010000151.1 GCA_022776445.1 Lachnospiraceae bacterium | reverse complement strand
TTTTGTATATATGATAGGGATAATTTGCGCTTTTTTTCAGAGTAAGCAAGTATACCAATGCACTTCAGTGGTATATGCAGCATGATTGAGACTGCCGAAAGCAATAATCGTTGGCACATAGTCTTCATGAAACAACCCTGTTTGGATCAAAGCTAATCGTTGCAAGTATTCTCTGAATGTGATAAAATAAATTGATTATGCAACAGACATGAAATGACTAAAGAGGAGATCCAGATGCAGGAAAAAGACGGCAGCAGGCAGTTAAGTAAATATGCGATACTGATGAAGACCAATGCAGCGGTGATATTCGAGTATGATCCGGATGCAGATGTCATGCGTCTGTTTGATGTGGATTATCATCTGACTCATGAGATCGGAAATTACATGGATTATATGACTTCCTCTCCCAGGGTCAGTCCATCGGACCGCAGGAAGCTTGCGGAATATTTCCGTGAAATGAAGGGCGGAATGCTGGAGATGGAGGCCACCGACAATCATGGGAGAAAATGCCGTAAGGTTCTGAATGGAGTCCCTGTAACGGATGATGAGACGGGGGCGCGTTATCTGCTTGGCATGCAGCGGGATGTGACGGCTGAGAAGGAGCGGGAGTTGATTTATCGGGACCGTGCCTCGAGAGATTCTCTGACGATGCTTTACAACCACTCTTATGGCAAGGAACAGATCACGGAGTATCTGGAACATAAAAATCCTTATGATTCCTGCGGTCTGATGGTTGTGGACATTGATTATTTCAAGAGTGTCAATGATGTATACGGGCATCTGTTCGGGGACAAGGTCCTGATTCATTTTTCTGTGCTGCTTTCCGGATGCTGCAAATCAGAGGATGTGGTGATGCGTGCAGGAGGAGATGAGTTTGTCATCCTGTTTAAGAATATCACGCACAATGCGCTGGTCAAGCGCGCCATGGATCTGGTGGAAGGTGTCCAGGGACTGCGGTTCGAGGAGAATGATTATACGCCTACCTGCAGCATCGGCGTCTGCTATCTGCCGGAAAATGTATCGGGCTACACGTATGATCAATTGTTTCAGAACGCGGACTGGGCCCTGTATCAGGCGAAGGAACGCGGCAGGAACCGCTACGTTTTCTGCGACAATCTGCGGCGGTTTGAGGAGAACCAGCAGGATAGCCACAGCCATCGTCCCAATATTGATGCACGTTATTTTCAGAATGATGTAGTGGCGACTGCATTTGAAGTTTTTGAAAAGATCGGAAGCTTTGAAGCGGCCATGGAACTGCTGCTGGAGATTATCGGCATTCGGTTCCAGCTGGATCGTATCTCTGTCATCCGGGCAGATATCAGGGAAAAGGCAGCCAGCCGTCAGTACCAGTGGACGGCAGAAGGTGTGGAAGAAGTGCTTCAGAACAAAGGAGACTTTGCAAAAGAGGATTTCCTGACCCTGTTCCACAGCTATGATGAATACGGCACGACAGTTCTGAATTATGACGATATGGAAATGTATTCCCAGAGTGCGAAAGAACTTCTGATGCAGGGAGGAGCCAAAACGGTGCTTTATGCGGCAATGTACTGTGAGGGGCATTATGTAGGCGCTATTTCCTATGTGGTCTGCGAAGCTAAGCGGTACTGGTCGCGTTCCAGAAAGCGTCAGATCAGTGAGATCACCAGGGTGATTGCTGCGAATCTTGCCAAGAAGCAGGTATTGAACACGTCGAATTCCAGCTCAATTATGATGCAGGAGTATGATTATCTGACCGGGCTGCTTTCTTTTTCCAGATTCCGCGAGGAAGTGGAACGGATTATCATCGGCGGATATGCGAACCCCTGCGCAATGATATACAGTGATTTTGAAAATTTTAAATATTATAATCAGAAATATGGTTATGCTGCGGGAGATCAGTTGCTCAAGGAGTTTACCAGTTATGTAATCAGCTGCATGGAACAGACGGAGAACATCTACTTTACCCGTGTGGTATCGGATCAGTTCCTGCTGTTTACTCCGATCACGACTGATATCGCGGATTTTGGAAATTCCATTCGGGAGCGAAACGAAGAATTCATCCGAAGACAGTCTGTGATTCGGCCGGAATGCCGGCTCAGAATCCGGTCCGGTATTTATCAGGTGACGGATAGATGCGAGAGCGCATCGGTGGCGATTGATGCAGCAAATTTTGCAAGAAAACGGGTGCGGAAGTATCAGCAGGATTCTGTTGTGATCTATAATGAAGCGATGGGTGAGAAACAGAATCAGGACAATGAAGTGATCAGCTGCATGGATGAGGCTCTGAACAAAGGACAGTTCAAGATCTATCTTCAGCCCAAGTTCGCGCTCCGTGACAATTCCATTATCGGCGCGGAAGCGTTGATCCGGTGGGAGAGAGAGGACGGCACCATTCTGACTCCGGATATTTTTGTCCCGCTTTATGAGGCTAACGGAAGGATTACAGATCTTGATTTTTATGTATTTGAACAGGTTGCAGCATTTTTTGCCCGCAATCAGACTCTGGGGCGGAAGCTGTACCCGATCTCTGTGAATGCGTCCATTCTTCATGCATCCGACCCTGATACGGTAAGAAAGTATCGGGAGATTCTGGACAGCTATCATGTGGATCCGTCGCTGGTAGAGATTGAACTGACTGAGACGGCCACCGTTCTGGAGTATGATAACGCAAAGCGGCTGTTTCAGCAGCTTCAGGAAATGGGCATGCATACGGCGATGGATGACTTTGGAGCCGGTTATTCGGTTCTGAATATGGTGATTGATATTCCGGTCAACACGGTAAAGCTGGACCGGGTTTTTATCAACAACTGCGGCAGCAGTGAAAAGGGTATTTTTTTTCTAAAACAGTTGATCGGGATGATCAAAGGCATGGGCTATCAGGTCGTCTGCGAAGGCGTTGAAACGAAGGAACAGGCAGATATTCTGAAAGAGGCGGGATGCGAGTTCGGACAGGGCTATCTGATCTCGCGACCGGTGCCGATTGAGAAATTTGAAGAAATTGTATATGGAACGAAGAAAGAGGAAGGAACCGTGTAGTGCGGAACCTTCCTTTTTCCGTTCGGCCTTATGGAACAGATGTCTGAAGTTCTTTCCATACCTGATTGAAATACCGGGAAAATTCCGGAGCATTGCGTCGTTTCAGCGGGCTGTCATATTCCGGAGCAAACTGGATCGGAAGGATCTGCTTCACCTGCCCGGGACGGGCGGTCAGGATCACGATGCGGTCCGCGACGCTGATGGCTTCTGCAAGATCGTGCGTGATCAGAACGGCTGTTTTTCCGGTGCTGCGGATGATGGTGCTGATATCGTCGCAGACGGCCAGTCGGGTCTGGTAGTCCAGTGCGGAAAACGGTTCATCCAGAAGCAGCAGATCCGGTTTGACTGCAAGGGTGCGGATGAGTGCTGCCCGCTGCCGCATGCCCCCGGACAGTTCTGACGGCCGTGCGGATTCGAACCCGGCCAGACCGTAGGCTTCAATCATTTGTGACAGATTCTTCCGGTTCTCTTTTGTCAGTTTTTTCTGTATTTCCAGACCAAGAGCAACGTTGCCGAAAATGGTGCGCCATTCAAACAGCTGATCCTTCTGAAACATATAGCCGATCACGGAAGCCGATTCACGAACCGGAACGCCATCGATCCGGACGGAACCGTCTTCTGGCTCGAGAAGACCGGAAAGCAGAGAGAGCAGAGTGGATTTTCCGCATCCGGACGGACCTACTACAGCAAGGAATTCTCCGGTGGCAACAGAAAACGATATATTGGAAAGAGCCGGGGTTTCGCCTTCCAGGGAATGATAGGAAAAGCTGACCTCGCAGGCTTCCAGGATTGGATGCATGGCTGAGCCTCCTTTGAGATGAATGATTGCCTGGAGTGAAGAGGTTTATATTGTATGATATGTACGGAACCCCGGTGTGGGAACGGACAGATTCAGATGGGGTCTCCGAGAAACATCGTAAAGGTTCCGGCGGCAATGAGCGCCCCGTCTTCATTTCTTACTTCCAGCTGGTGTACCGCTGTTTTTCTTCCTTTGTGCATTACATTGGCTTCCACGAACAGGGTTCCGGATGAAATTCCTCTGAAAAAATGGAAGCTGCTGCACTGGGTGACGTTGGTCACTTCGTAGGCATAGGTGGCCATTCCGGATACGGCATCACAGAGCGAAAACAGAAATCCTCCATGCACATTTCCGTAAAAATTCAAAGTTTCTTCCGTTATATCCATCGAAACTTTTGCATGTCCCGGTTCAATTTCCAGAATTCTGGCATCCCGAAAGCTGCCGATGGGCTTTAAGTGGCTTCGGATGCCGTCCATAAGATCAGGTCTCATTGATGAAATCCTCCTTAAAACAGCAAAAAGATTGTTAATAAAATTTCACACTTATACTATAACATTGTACAAATGCAAATACAATCAAAAGAAGAAATGATAGGAATTAGCTATTAATTGCGAAAAAAAGGTCGGAAACAGCCGATTGGATATTTGATTGTATCGTTGATATAATCAAACCATAGAAATTGTTAAACAAATACTTAACAAAAAGAACAAATAACAAGGAGGAATTACAATGAGTAAATTAACCCACGAAGAGTTCCAGGCATACTTAAAGCAGATCCGTGAGCTGGCTGAGGGACCGCTTGAGGAGATTCAGAAGGAAGTGGAAGTAACCAATAAATTCCCGCAGGAGTTCTACGATCTGGCAATTGAGAACGATCTGTATCGCTGCTCTCTTCCGGAAGAATACGGCGGATGGGGCTTGAACGAGCTTGAGATTCTTCAGGTACAGGAGGAGTTCTCCAGAGGACCGGGCGGAATGAGAATGCATCTGCACTATGCCATGGATCTGAACTGGAGAATCCTGGATGACTACGGCAGCGACGAGCTGAAGGCTGAGTACATGCCGAAATTCCAGAACAAAGAAGTATTCACCTGCTTCGCTCTGACTGAGGCTACCGGCGGCACCGGCGCTGACTTACATACCACCGCTGTAAGAGATGGAGATAGCTACGTGCTGAACGGTGAGAAGACCCTGATCTCCCACACCGACTGCTGCGAATTCGCATATGTTATCGCGGTTACCAATCCGGATTCCGACAAGAATGACAGATTGTCTGCATTCTTCGTGCCGATGGACGCACCGGGATTTGAAGTAATCAACATGCCTCACATGATGGGCTGCCGCGGCGCAGGACATGGCGAGCTGAAATTCACCGACTGTCGTATCGACAAGAAGTATCTGTTAGGTAAAGAGGGCCAGGGCCTTGAGATCGCAATGCACTCCCTGTCCGTATCCCGTGCACACATCGCAGCTTCCAACCTTGGTATGGCACAGAGAATGTTAGAGCTGTCCCTGAAGTACGCAGCTGACCGTGTAACCTTCGGCAAACCGATCGGAACCCGTCAGGCAATCCGCTGCAAGATCGCTGATATGTCCATGATGGTACATGCGCTTCGCTGCATGGTTTATGATTTCGCAAAATCCTACATGGAGAATCCGACCGGCGAGTACATCGAAGAGAAGGCTGCTATGTGTAAGCTGTACAGCATTGATACCACCAGAAGAGTCAGCGACGAGATGCTGGAGATCTTCGGCGGCGTAGGCTATTTCGAAGACTGCAAATACGGCCCGGTTGAGAGACTGTATCGTGACTGCCGCGCAATGTGGTTAGAGGAAGGCGCTCCGACCGTACAGAGAATCACCATCTCCAGAAACACCATCAAACACGATGCAAAGATGGAGTATGTACTGTAATCAAATAGAGAACTGACGAAGGGTCACCGGGTTCTGTCGTTGGACCTGGTGGCCTTTTGACTTATATTTTATCAGAAATCGATGGAGGAATGATCGTGAAACCATTAGAAGGTGTAAAAGTTGTAGATCTGACTACGTATCTGGCAGCTCCCACCACAGTTCGTGTGCTTGGTGAGTGGGGGGCTGACTGCATCAAGATTGAATCTCACAAGGGAGATCCCGCAAGAACCCAGGGCGCGGTATTCAATATGCCGTTTACCGATGATGAAAACCTGGCTTTCGATGTGGCAAATCTGAATAAGAGATTCATTACCCTGAATCTGAAGAGTGAAAAAGGACTGGAAATCTGCTACAAACTTCTGGAAGAGGCAGATGTATTTGTTACGAACAACCGAACCAAAGCTCTGGTAAAACTTGGCCTTGATTATGATACATTAAAAGAAAAATTCCCGAAACTGATCTTTGCTCAGGTTCTTGGCTACGGTGAAAAAGGACCGGAGAAAGATACCGCAGGCTTTGATGTAACCTGCTATATGGCAAGAGGCGGCGTGTTCGGAACTACCGTGAACCGTGGAGATGCGCCGATGATTCCGACCAACGGTTTTGGTGATTTCCAGGTAGCCATGGCTCTGGCATCCGGTATCTGTGCCGCATTATACCGCAGAGAGAAGACCGGCCTGGGTGATAAGGTAACCATCGGACTTCACCATGCGGCAGTTTACGCTCTGAGCACCGGACTGATTTCCGCACAGTATGGCAACCAGTATCCAAAAAGCAGAAAAGAAGTTCCGAATCCGTTCAACAACGTATTCCGCACCAAAGACGACAAATGGGTCTGCATCTGCTGTCCGGAGTATGACCGCGACTACGCGAAAATGTTCACCCTTCTTGGATGCCCGGAGATGCTGGAAAAGGACCAGTACAAGCACTGTGCAGATGTTAATAACAATAATCTGAACAAAGAAGTAACGGATGTTCTGGATGCCGCAATCGCAAAGATCAACCGTGATGATCTGATGAAGATGCTGAAGGAAAATGATATGCCATGTGAGGCTGCATACGAACCACTTGATATTTATGAAGATGAGCAGGCATGGGCAAATGATGTTCTGACGAAGATTCCATACCCGTCAGGCGGAAGGATCATGCCGACCAACCCGATTAATTTCGCTTCCCTCGGCAAGCCGGAATATGTGATCGGCGGTAAACAGGGTGCACATACGGTTGAGATAATGAAGCATCTGGGCTACAGCGATGCAGAGATTGATGAAGCAATCGAATCCGGCGCGGCACAGGGGGCAGTCGGACTGAGACAACTGTAGTTACATTTCAGGAAAGGAACAGGTGAAAATAACATGAGCTTACTTTACACCGAAGAACAGAAAGCGCTGATTGCTCTGGTTAAAGAAATGGCAGAGAATGAGATTAAGCCTTTTGTAAAAGAAGCAGACGAAAAGGGCGAATGTCCGAAGGAGCTGTACAAATGGGGCTTTGACATGGGACTTCATATGCTGGAGATCCCGGAAGAATATGGCGGAACCGGATTGAGCTATGAAACCACCGCTATGATTTTTGAAGAACTGGCAAAAGTGGACGCTGGTTATGCAATCACATTTGTAACGAGCTTCGTAGCTTTGCGTAACGTGATTCTGGCAGGAACCAAGGAGCAGGGACAGTATTTTGCAGACAAGGTTGCTCCCGGCAGATTTGCGGGCTTCGCACTGACTGAGCCGAACGCAGGCTCCGATCCGGCAGGCATGCGTGCAACCGCAGTTCTGGATGGAGACGAGTACATCCTGAACGGTACCAAGACTTTTATCACTAACGGTGCTATTTCCGATATTTTTGTGGCATTTTTCAAGACCAGTCCGGAAAAGGGTTCCAAGGGCATTTCCGCATTTATCGTGGACGCGGATACCCCAGGCGTGACGGTAGGTGCTCACGAGAACAAGATGGGCCTTCGTCTTTCCAACACGACCGACCTGATTTTCGAAAATGTGCGTGTCAAAGCATCTGCAATGGTCGGCCCGGAAGGCTCCGGCTTCAAGCTGGCGCTGAATGCCCTGAATCTTTCCCGCGCATTTGTGGCTACTCTGGCGGTCGGCATCATGCAGCGCGCGCTGGATGAAGCAGTGAAATATGCAAAAGAGAGAAAACAGTTCGGCAAGCCGATTATCAAGTTCCAGATGGTTCAGGCAATGCTGGCAGATATGGCGATGAAGACCGAGGCGTGCAGATGTCTGGTAAACAATACCATGAAGATGATGGATGCAGGTATTATGGTTCAGAAGGAAGGCTCCATCTGTAAAGCATTTGTATCGGACTGCGCACAGGAAGTGACCTCCAACGCGGTTCAGATCTTCGGCGGATATGGCTACAGCAAGGAGTACCCGGTTGAAAAACTGATGCGGGATGTCAAGGTATTCCAGATCTTCGAGGGTGCAAACCAGATTCAGAGAATGACCATCGCAGGTGTATTGGAGAAGGAATATAAGTAACGTTAGAAATGCCAACAGGAGGAATTGAGATGAATATCGTTGTTTGTATAAAACAGGTTCCTGATACCACTGAAATCAAAATCGATCCGGTAAAGAACACGCTGATCCGTACCGGCGTTCCGAGTATCATGAATCCATTTGATAAAAATGCACTGGAAACCGGTCTTCAGCTGAAAGACCAGTACGGCGGCAAAGTAACTGTAATCTCCATGGGACCGCCGCAGGCAAAAGCAGTATTGAGAGAAGCGCTGGCTATGGGCGCGGACGAGGCATATCTGGTAACGGATCGTGCATTCGGCGGCTCCGATACCTACGCAACCAGCTACATTCTGTCTGAAGCAATCAAAAAGCTGGGGGCTTATGATGTGATTCTGGGCGGCAAGCAGGCGATCGACGGTGATACCGGTCAGACCGCTCCTTCCATTGCCGAGCATTTGAAGGCAACCCGCCTGACCTATGTCCTTGATCTGAAAGTGGAGGGCGACAAGGTGATTGCAAGACGCCAGGTTGAGGAAGGCGTGGAAGTGATCGAGACAAAGTTCCCGGTACTCTGTACCGCAACCAAAGAGAGCAACAAGCCGAGATACGCAACGGTGAAAGGCGTGATCAGCTCTCTGAAAGCCGAGATCGGCGAGATTACCCTGGCAGATATTCCGGATGCGGATACCACCAAGATGGGTCTGAAGGGATCACCGACCAAAGTTAAGAAAACCTTTACCCCGCAGAGAACTGCAAACTGTGTCAATATCGAAGGCAACAGCCCGATTGAGGTTGCAGATGCTCTGATCGGCAAACTGGTTGACGCAAAAGTTCTGTAAGAAGGTCGAAGGAGGTCGCGAAAAGATGAGTTTTGAAACATGTAAAGACGTTTGGGTATTTATCGAGTGCTTCCAGGGAAAACCAAAGAGCGTTGGCCTGGAACTGCTGGGACAGGGCCGCAGGCTGGCAGACGGACTGAAGCAGAAATTATGTGCGGTTGTGATTGGTAAAGATGTCGATGAGGCGGTAAAAGAAGCCGGTGAATACGGCGCGGAAAAAATCTATGTGGTGAAGGACGACGAGTATGAGAACTATTCCGCAGACGGATACGGCAATGTATTTCTGAAACTCTGTGAGAAATATGATCCGAACACCATTCTGGTGGGCGCTACGGTCAACGGCAGAGACCTGGGATCCAAGATCGCAGTCAGCCTGCATACCGGTCTGACCGCAGACTGTACCGCACTGAGTGTGGAGGAGGAGACCGGCAATGTGGTCTGGGAGCGTCCCGCTTTCGGCGGCAACCTGTATGCACAGATCCTCTGCTCTGAGACCAGACCGCAGATGGGCACCTGCAGACCGGGTGCATTTAAGAAACCGGAAAAGAATCCGGATAACAAACCGGAGATCATCGTAGAAGAGATTCATACTCCGGTTGATGAGATTCGCACGAAGGTGATCGATTTTATCAAAGCATGTGAAGACAACGATATGAGGCTGGACGAGGCGGATGTAATTGTTTCCGGCGGACGTGGAATGAAGAATGCCGAGAATTTTGCAATCCTGAAAGAACTGGCAGATGTTCTGGGCGGAACTGTCGGATGTTCCCGTGCGGCGGTTGACGCGGGCTGGATGCCGCAGACCAAGCAGGTGGGACAGACCGGTTCTACCGTATCTCCGAAGATTTACTTTGCATGTGCCATCTCCGGTGCAGTTCAGCACGTGGCAGGCATGAGTGAATCCGGAACCATCATCGCAATCAATAAAGATGAGACAGCACCGATTTTTGAGGTTGCGGATTATGGTATTGTTGGCGATGTATTTGAAATCGTTCCTGCATTAGTGAAGGAGTTAAAGGCAAGACAGCAGAATGAATGACAGTGCCGATGGGAGGACGGGTTATGTTCGAAGAAATAAAAATTAATCCGGAATTGAGAGAGCAGTATCTGAAGAAAGGATACTGGACTGATCAGACACTGTTGGACTGCTGGGAAGCAACCGTCGACCGGTTCCCGGACCGGGAATATATCGTGGATGACCGTGGCTTCCGTTATACCTACAGACAGATGGATGAGGCTGCCGCCCGTGTGGCAGCTTACCTCCTTGACCTCGGGATTCGTCCGCGGGATGTGGTTTCCTATCAGCTTCCGATCTGGAGCGAATTTGCCATGCTGACCATCGCATGCTACAAGGCCGGGGCGGTGGCACATCCGATTGCCATGTCTTATGAGGAAAAGGAACTGATCCGGAGTATGAACGTAACTGAGTCGAAAGCGTATTTCGGCACCACCTTTTTCTATAAGACGGATTATGAAAAGCGGATTCTCGCGGTAAAGGACGAGATCCCGACTCTGAAAGGCATTGTCCTGGTGGATTATGTGAAGGAGCGGGAAAGCGAGCTGCCGGTGCTGCGGGAGATTTTGGAAAATTTCCGGCCGCTTGCGCGGGAAGCCTGTGTGCATGAACTGACCGGGCAGGATATCGCAGTGATTCTCTGTACCTCCGGAACTACAGGAGGTACCAAGGGAGTGCTCCTGACCCATGACAATGTCCGATACAGTGAAGACACCTTTAATAAGGAACTGAATCTGACAGAAGAAGATATCATGTTCATGCCGGCTCCGCTGCATCATGCAACGGGATTCCACCATGCGATTATCGCACCGATGCTTCATGGTGCCAAGACTGTCCTTCAGCAGAAGTACAGCTGCCGGGAAGCAATCCAGCTGATGAATCGGGAAATGTGCACGTATTCCATGGGAGCGACTCCGTTTATCTATGATATTCTGCGGGAACTGGAGGACAATGGCGGAGAACTTCCGACTTTGAAATTCTACCTGTGCGGCGGCGCTCCGGTGCCGGGCTATATGGTACAGCGTGCCTGGAAATTTGGAATTCTGCTCTGTGAGGTATACGGATCGACGGAGAGTGTTCCGCATGTGTTTGTACATCCGGAAGAAGCGCTGAAACTGAACGGAACCACGTCCGGAAGAGCCATTGCCGGAGTGGAAGTAAAAGTTGTGGATGATGACGGCTGCGAGGTTTTGGCAGGAACACCGGGAGAGGAACTTTCCAGAGGACCGAGTCTTTTTGTGGGGTACTTAAAGGCCCGGGATATCACGGACGGTGTGCTGGACGATGACGGCTGGTTCCACAGCGGAGACCTTTGCGTGAAGGATGAAAAAGGAAATATCCGGATTATCGGGCGGAAGAAGGACATGATCGTCCGGGGCGGAGAAAACTTAAATTCCAATGAGATCAATGATACGCTGGAAGGATGTCCGGGGATGGGAGATCATACGATCATCGGTATGCCGGATGACCGGCTGGGAGAACGGATCTGCGCATTTGCAGTTCCAAAACCCGGATATGAAAATCTGTGCCTGGAGGATGTGGTTGCATATCTGAAGGAAAAGAATGTTCCGAAACGATTCTGGCCGGAGCGGCTGGAGCTGATCGACAGAATTCCGCATACTGGAAGCGGAAAGGTGAAGAAGTATCTGCTGAAAGAGGAACTGAAAAAGCGGATGAAGGGATGAAGCATCATGATTGAACAGAAATTCGGACCAAGAAGATGCCGTGATACCAGAAAACCACGGGAGTATGAGTGCCCGGATGTCATATTTTACCGCTGTGAAGTCTGCGGGGCACTGTTCCCCGTGACGGGTGTTCAGAATCCGGGGGAAAAAGAGATTCTGTGCTGCGGCAGCAAGGCAAAGCGGCTGATTCCGACAGAAGGGGAATCGGTCGGAGATATCATGAAAGTAACCTATCAGATTACAGGAGGCTACAACGACAACGCAGTCCGGGTGAGCTGGAAGATGCAGTTACCGGGATGTCATCCGGAATGGATTTATCTGAAGACCTTTACAGGCGGGTATCTCAAATATGTCAGAGATACCAAGCGTTCGCCGATGGTGTTTGCACTGGCGGATACCGACGCGTTTGCATATTGCGACGAGGATCCATGTCTGGAATGTGTGTTTCGCTGTAAGCGTGGATTTATCATTTATGTATATGAAGAACATGCAGGCCTGATGGAAGTTCCGCTGGACAAAATGAATGCCCAGTGGCAGTCGGGAGCAAAAAAACAGTGAGCAGAAGGGGCAAGTTGTTTTTTTGTCTGCATTGTTAAAAAAGTAACTAAATAATACAGGGGGTAACACGATGGGAAATTCAGCAGCAAATTCAAGCAACAACGTGGACTGGAAGACTGTACTGGTATTTGTTTCCATTGCTTTCAGTTCTCAGTGCGGCGGCGGCTTTGCATCAGGCTCAACGCCGTGGACTTATTTTTTCCGCAACACCGGCTTTTACGGGATGCTTCCGGTAGTGGTACAGCCGTATTTCTGCCTGTTCATGCCGTTTGTGGTTGCGGCGATCAACTGCTTTATCATTTATTTCTTTATGAAATTCGCGATGGATTTCAGAACGTTTGACTACGGCAATTTCCTGAAAAAGTATGGTTCACGCTTCTGCGGGGGCATCTTTGCAAAACCGATGCAGTACATTTACGAGTTCAATTTCAACTGGCTGCTGATTGTATGCATGGCACTGGCTTATTCGACTTCCGGTTCTGCACTTCAGGAACTGACCGGTATTCCGTATCTGGCATCTACGTTTATCATCGGAATCATCATGTTTGTGCTTTGCATGAAAGGTACGGATCTGGTGCGTAAAAATGCAGTATTCATGAGTGCGGTGATTTTTATTGCGCTGGTTGCCGTACACATTCCAAATATTATTTTCAATGTTGCTTCCGGCAGACTTGCAGCAGAAATGGGGATTATGAGTGAACTCATGAACCATGATATTGCTGCCGGTGTGGGAAGCCATGTGAAGTATCTTCTGGTTGCGCTCTGCTGGGCTTATATTTTTTCCGGTCAGAATCTGGCTGGTTTCGGGGCGTATGTTAATCATGCACAGCTGTTTACCAACAAGAAGACGCTTCGGTGGGCTGTGGTTCTGTCAGTGATTGCCAACTGGGCATTCCTGGAGATGAATGTGCTGAATCTGGCATCCAATTATTCTGCGGTTTATGACGGATGGTCCAGCGGAAAGGCAGTTTACACGATTCTCGTCGTTCAGAATGGCGTGGGCTCTGGTGCGGTTAAGGCAGTATTGCTGACTCTGATTACAATTGCCATTTTCTTTGCAACGATTTCTACCGCAATCAACTATGCGCAGGGCTTCAATGACCGTATCCTGAACTGGTATCAGAAATACAAAAACGAGGATCCGAAGGTTTCTGAAGAAAAGCGTAACAAACGCGGAGCAGTTCTGACTCTGGCTTATGTCATTCTGACCTGGGCAGTGGCTCAGATGGGTCTGACCGCGCTGGTATCCAAAGGACTTACGTTTGCTTCGATCATTACGCTGTTTACGTTGATCTTCCCGACGATCATCAACGTGGTAATGACCTGGCCGGACGCAGACTATGCAAAACTGAAAAAAGAAAAATAAAATAGGGGGAAATACATATGTTATCTGCAATTGGTTTGATGATTGCTGTTGCCTTGTTTATCCTTATGATCGTTAAGGGCGTCGACATGGTAACATCGGCAGTTGTAACAGCAGCGATTATTCTGCTGACAAGCGGACTGAATTTCTGGGAAGGTCTTCTGAGTACATTTTCAGCCGGAGCCGGCAGCTTCTGCACCTCCTGGTTTATCATCCTGGCCCTGGGCGGTATCTTCGGAGAACTGGTTAACCAGACCGGACTGGCTACCAAGATTGCGAAATCGCTGTCTTCCGCACTTGGTGCAAAACGGGTAGGTCTGATCATGCTGATCTGTACCTTTTTCATCACCCTGCTGGGCATCAACGGTTACATTATGGTATTTGTGCTGTACCCGATCGCCGACAGCCTGCTTCGTGAGAACAAGATGGATCGCCGTCTGCTTCCGTTTTTGATGATCTGCGGCGGAGCGAATGCAAACTGCTTTGCGTTCTCCATGGATATCTGTAATGTAATTCCGGCAAACTTCCTGGGAACCTCCCTTGGTGTGGCGCCTGGTTTATCCCTGATTTTTTCAGCCATCACCTGTACCTGGTATGTACTGTACTTCAATTATGCGCAGAAAAAGAGTATGGAAAAATACAGCGAGGAGGAGCTGCTTGCCATGTACCAGGACAACAGCGTGGTAATGACCGATGATCAGCTTCCGGGACTGTTTGTATCGCTGCTTCCGTTTGTACTGGTTCTTGCAGTGGTAGTGGCTACCACCGGTATGGGAACCAGCGCCAGCCTGGCATGTGGTCTGTTAACCGGCGTGATTGTGATTTTGGCAACTCAGTTTACCAAGATCAAGAACCTGAAGGGTACGCTGAAATCCGGCGGTATGTCTGGTTTAAGCACCATGCTTACGGTAGCAGCAGTAGTCGGATTATCCAAGGTTCTGACAGCTGCTCCGGCATTTGCATCCGTACAGCAGTTCGTATTGAATATTTCCCTTCCGATCTATTTCAAGACCTGGATCGGTACCATGATCTGCGGCGCATTGACCGGTTCTGCAATTACGGCTGAGACGCTGTTTCTGGAGAGCTTTGGTCAGGAGTTCCTGGCAGCAGGTGCCAATATCAATGCGCTGCACAGAATCTGTGCGGAGGCGGGTATCACGCTGAATAAGCTGCCGAATGCTTCACCGGTCGTTATGGAAACCTCTGTATGTAAATGTACGCTGGCAGAGAGCTATAAACATGTTGTGTTCGGTTCCATCATCGCTTGTATTTTCGCAGGCTTTATCATCACAACCATGGCAACGATGGGATTCATTTTCTAGAGGGTTGTTCTTGAAAAGCTTTGCGTAAAGACTGTCGGGCTGGTCGGTTGTCTGGTCAGTTCGACAGTTTTTTTGAAAAACTATGTCGATTTTTTGTCAAATATTGTATAATGAAAAGAAAGCGAATGAGATCGGAGGAGACATGAATCTGCAGCAGCTATATTATTTCCACAAGCTGGCGAGAGTTCAGCATTACACAGAAGCGGCGAAAGAACTGTATATCACGCAGCCCAGCCTCAGTGACTCGATTTCCTCTCTGGAAAAAGAACTGGGAGTCTCTTTGTTTCAGAAAAAAGGGCGAAATATCAAACTGACCAAGTACGGATATGAGTTTTTCTATTATGTGGATGAAGCGCTGAAGCGTCTGGAAGAAGGTATTGCGTCGGTGAAGGCGAGATCCGGCGAGATCAGCGGAACCATTGATATCGGCTGTATCCCGACCCTTCTGGGTGATTTTCTGCCGGATGCGATGGACCGGTATTACAAGAAAAATCCCCAGACCAGGTTCAATACGTACTACGGAATGTCGACGGATGTGGCTCTTGGTGTTTCCACTGGAAAATACGATATTGGCCTTTGTTCCATGGTGGAGGATATGTCGGATCTGGTGTTTGTGCCGATCACGTATCAGGAACTGGTTGTCATTGTTCAGAATAACCATCCTCTGGCTCAGAGAGGTGCGATCTACCTTGCGGATCTGAAGGACTATAAACTGTCCACGTATCGTGACAGCATTCCGATCGGGAAAGTGGTGCGGAAGCTTTTGAAGGAAAAAGGTGTGGAGGCGATGTATTCTTACGACGACGAGATCTCCATCGCAGGCAGAATCAGCAAATCTTCCAAGGCTGCGATCTGCGCTGATACGCCGTTTTTGAAGCAGTTTGATAATCTGAAAAAGATCAGACTCCTGGACGTACCTCTGGATACCCGTATGCTGTATATGGTGTACAGCAGTAAAAATTTTAAGACATCTGCTGTACAGGCATTTGCCAATTTTATGGTGGCAGAATGCTTAAATCTTCCTCCGGAATCAAAATGAGAATGATTTAACGATTTAAAGCTTTAAAATTATATAGAATTAATGCGTGACAATGCTGCCCAACTGTGATAATATGGATGCAGTCTGTAAGGGAAAAGAGGAGGACAAGGAAAATGAATCAGTTGGAAATGCTGCGTGAAGATTTGTCTCAGTGTGATGAGATTTTACTGAATACACTTTTGATGCGCAACCGGATTATTGAACAGATCATGGCATATAAGGAGGCCAATAACCTTCCGATTCTTCAGCCGGAGCAGGAGAAGAAACAGGCTCAGTGGCTGGCGAAGGAACTGGAGAACAAGCGTCACCGTAAGGAGATTATTTCTGTATTTGATGAGGTATTGAGAAGCAGCAAGAAGATTCAGGCAAGAAAACTTTTCAATTATAATATTGTACTGATCGGGTTTATGGGATCCGGAAAGACCACGATTTCCAATTATCTGAGTACGCTGTTTGCAATGGATGTGGTCGAGATGGATAAGATTATTGCTGAACGGGAAGGCATGAGCATATCCGATATTTTCGAAACACGCGGAGAGCAGTATTTTCGGGATGCAGAGACCAATCTGCTTATTGAAATGCAGTCGAAGAAGAATGTTGTGATTTCCTGCGGAGGCGGTACGCCGCTGCGCGAATGCAATGTGACGGAAATGAAGAAGAACGGCAAGGTTGTGCTTTTGACCGCGGATCCGGAAGAGATCTTTCTTCGTGTGAAGGATTCTCATGATCGCCCTTTGATTGAGAATAATAAGAATGTCGAGTTTATCCGGGATCTGATGGAAAAGCGCAGAGAGAAATATGAGGCGGCTGCGGATATTGTGATAGAGACGGATCATAAGAGTGAACTGGAGATCTGTGAGGAACTGGTTCAGAGACTTTTGAAAGCAGCAGAATAAAATAACGAAGGAAAAGAATTCTGTCCGGGCTGAGATAAAAACGGCGGAGTTCTTTTTCTATTTGACAATTCCCTGTAAAGTTTCTAAAATAAAGGGAGGCAGGCTTGTATGCAGAAAGAATCGCGGCTGGTCAGGTGTTTTCAGCTGCGAAAGGGAGAAGGGGTTTATCATGCAGGAAATATATCCGAATATTTTTCAGGAAATCATCACATATCCGGATCGTCATACCAGCCCGCGTAATCTTTATATTGTGCGTCAGCCGGGGCGCAGTCTGATGGTGGACACTTCGTTTCGGCAGGAACGGGACTGGAAGATCATCCGCGGGATGGTCGAAGCGTTGGGAATTGATTACAGGGAACTGGATGTGTTTATCACGCATAATCATCCGGATCATACCGGACTTGTACCGGATCTGCAGGCACTGGGAGCCAGAGTTTTTATGAATCCCAAGGAGAGCCGGATTCGGGCGGATCTTCTGCACAGCTATCTGTCTGATGAGGAAGAGCGTATCCGCAATCTGCGGACGATGGGTGTGACGGAGGACGGCACACCGGATGTGTACCGGACATTCATGGATTATACTACCAGAGCCTATGCAGAGCGAAAAGAAGTGGTGGATATCGATTTTATCCCGATCACTCCGGGAGAGATCATGGAGTATGGCGAGTATCATTTTCAGGTGATATCACTGAAGGGACACACGGCGGGACAATGCGGTCTTTTTGAGCGGGAGCACAAGCTTATGTTCTGCGGAGACCAGATCATGCGGAAGATTGTGCCGATTGTGATCAGTCAGCAGAAGGACATGGAACTGCTCAAATGCTACATGGAATCTCTAAAGCAGATGATCTATAAGTACGGGGACTGCAGGATTCTATCCTGCCATTATGACGAGATTCAGGATCTGGAGAAGGAAGTGGACCGGATTGTATTCGGTTATCTGGACAAGTGCAGCATAATGGTCAATGTGTTAAAGGAGCATGGACAGTGGATGACCACGCGTGACATCGGCGTGCGGGCTTACGGACGGAGTCAGGGACCGCCGGATTACCAGCATTTCATATCCTGTACGCAGATCTGGGCCAAGACCTTTTCCTGTATGGAATTTATGTATGGTGTGGGATTTGTGGACCGGATGGAGTACAACGGGACGATTTACTGGAAGGCAAAATAAATTTTACATGAAATTTTCAATGGCAGGAAAAGGAACTTGAAAATCCGGTTTCTCTGGTGTATAATCGAACCATACAAATCGAATGGATGATTCCTGGAATGTTCGACAACCTTACCAATTTTGAACCTACATTTCTGACAACGGGATTCCAATATTTGTAAGTGGATGTCAGGCCTCCGTTTTGCAGTGGAAGGCAGAAGCTTACGTGAGGTTGCCCACCTAGCGATGGCTAGGCGTCAATAAGTAAGACCGGCATTTTGGGATTACCAAGGAGAAGAGCAGCGAGAAATCGCTGCTTTATCTTTTGCTTCACAGGAAATTTCTTCCTTATTTGGTTATTCTGTGGTAAGCTATTGATAAAGAAGGAGGAAATATGAATAGCGAGAAATATAAAAAATATATCTGCTGGGGAGCTACGGCACTGATTGTTCTGCTGCTCCTGGCGGCGTTTGTTTTCTTTGTACTGCGCTGGGGGATGGTGCGTGAGATCGTTCGAACTGTGGCTGACATCCTTTCGCCGGTGATCTACGGTGCTGCGATGGCATACCTGCTGACTCCGATTTATAACCGTACCCGGAGGTATGTGTCGGCGCGGCTGGAAAAGTTTCTGCCGGATGAGAAAAGCCGCGGAAAGCTGGCCGGATTTGCGGCAACGACAGTCAGTCTGCTGCTGCTTCTGGCGGTGGTTGTGGGACTGATGTCTATGCTGATTCCGCAGTTGATCCAGAGCATCCGCGGGATCGTTGAGGCGCTTCCTTCCAGTTTTTACAATCTGCAGGTGTGGCTGGAACACCTTTTTGTAAACAATCCGGATATGGAACAGAATGTTATGCAATACTACAATGAGGGTGTGGTCTGGCTGCAGGACTGGGTGAAGAATGAAGTGGTTCCGAATCTTTACCGTATCCTGAACAGTGTTTCCACCAGCGTCATCAGCATGGTCAATGAACTGGTCAATGCGCTGATCGGCATCATTGTGATGGCATATCTTCTGAATATGAAGGATAAACTGGTGGTTCAGGCAAAGATGATCATTTACAGTGTGCTGCCGATTAAGGCTGCGAACAAAGTGATCGAGGAGTTCCGCTATGTGCATTTTGTATTCGGCGGATTCATCATCGGCAAGCTTCTGGATTCCCTGATTATCGGAATCATGAGCTTTGTACTGCTGAGTGCGGCAAAGATGCCGTATGTGCTGCTGATCAGCGTGATCATCGGCGTGACCAATGTGATTCCGTTTTTCGGGCCTTTTATCGGTGCGATTCCCAGTGCGTTTCTGATACTTCTGGTGAATCCGATGCAGTGTCTGTATTTCGTCGGGTTTATTCTGCTTCTGCAGCAGTTCGACGGCAATATTCTCGGACCGAAGATTCTGGGAGATTCCACCGGCTTGTCCAGTTTCTGGGTGCTGTTCTCGATTCTTCTGTTCGGCGGCCTGTTCGGTTTTGTCGGCATGATTATCGGCGTACCGACGTTTGCCGTTTTTTATAGGCTGGTGAGAGAACTGGTGACTTACCTGTTGGGGAAAAAGGAACTGTCCGCGGATATAGAGGAGTATCGGCGACTGAACTATATCGATGAGGAGCACAAGACTTATATCAAAAAGTAAGGGGCATCTATGTATCGAAAAAAACTGATCTGGTGGATGGGCGGCATCCCGCTTCTGGTGGCGGTGCTGATTCTGATTATTATGGTATACGAACCGGAGAAAGAGGGGATTGCCAGGGCGATGGCTGCGAAGTCTGTCACCCTGGCTGTTCAGTCTCCGGAGGAACTGGCTGCATGGCAGAAGGAGTATGGGGCATCTCATTTCAGCGCCGAATCACTCCGGCAGTGGTATGTGCCGTATCTGGATTATCTGTATGAGCATGGATATCTTTCGGAAGAAGAGGTTCCGGCAGATGCAGAGCATGCGGAGGGGCTGCTGACTTATGGAGAGGCTGCGCAGATTGCCGGGATGATATCTCCGGCTCTGGCAGACGGGATTCGTCTGACGGAGAAGAACCGGAACCAGGCATTTCCGGAGGAAGCCTGGTGGCTTCTGTATGATTCGATCCTGAAGGAGACGGATGTTGGGCAGGAGATTCGGAAGGAAAGGCTTTTGGTTTACGGCACGCCGGATAACATACCCGGCACCCCGGCATGGACGGCTTATACCAATTTGGGCACGATGACGTTTTACGGGCTGACCGTGGACCGCTATGTGGATCATCAGGTGAGTGCATGGGTGCGCGGGAAGGAGATCATACATATCTGCGAGGATCAGGGAACGGATGTGGAATACCGGAATGTCTGGCTGGCCGGCGGCAATGAGACGGGGCTGCGTGTCTATGTCGGTGATATCACCCGGGAGATTTCGTTTCGGAAGAAGTATCGGAAGACAGAAAAACTGGTGGGCAATCTGGCAGACATCCATCTGAAGGATGGGAAAATCACGAAGGTTTCCGTGAAAAATGAGCGTATTCGTGGGAAGATCCTCTCCGTACAGCAGGATGCAATTGAGATTGAAGGATACGGCCGCGTTCCTCTGGATGATGAATTCAAGGTTCTGAAAATATACGGAGAGCTGAAGCGGCAGACACTGGAGGATATTCTGGTCGGTTATGATATGCAGGAATTTGTGGCTGCAAAAGGAAAGATCTGTGCGGTTCTGACGGTGCGGCCGTTTGAAGCGGATCAGATCCGTGTGCTTGTGATGAATCAGGACTTCGGCGGACTGTATCATGATCGGGTGACGCTGTATTGTCCGGAAACCATGACCATGGTTCAGGGTGAGAAGGAAGAACAGGCGGAAGCCGGAGCGGTGCTGGAGTTTGTGCATGGAGATGAGCGGCTGAAGGAGGGACGTATCATTCTGACTGCGCCGGAGGGGCAGGAGATCACGGTACGTTCTCTGAACCGGGCGCAGGGCAACCCTTCCTGTGCGGGGCGGCTGGAACTGATTGACACGGAGCAGGGGCTGGTGCTGATCAATGAACTGTATCTGGAGGATTACCTGAAAAAGGTCGTACCCAGCGAGATGCCGTCCAGCTATGAGATGGAGGCGCTGAAGGCGCAGGCAGTCTGCGCGCGCACCTATGCTTATATGCAGATTCAGAGTAATACCTACAGTGAATACGGTGCGCATGTGGACGA
>JALFHZ010000112.1 GCA_022776445.1 Lachnospiraceae bacterium | reverse complement strand
TGTTTCTACTCACACACCTCTTGCGAGGTGCGACGAAAAAACCAAAAGAGGTTCCGTATTTCCCGATTGTTTCTACTCACACACCTCTTGCGAGGTGCGACAAGCATGAACGATACGTTCCCGAAGCGCAAGATCGTTTCTACTCACACACCTCTTGCGAGGTGCGACTTGGAATATCTTGAAGAAAATACCACTATGAAAGTTTCTACTCACACACCTCTTGCGAGGTGCGACTGCGTGTATAATCTGTTTTTATAGGCAGATATACGTTTCTACTCACACACCTCTTGCGAGGTGCGACAAGGTTCAAATTTACAAATTGGAACTACAACTTCGTTTCTACTCACACACCTCTTGCGAGGTGCGACGGTTATCTCGAAGAGCCCTATATCCCCGCAATCGTTTCTACTCACACACCTCTTGCGAGGTGCGACCGCAATATAATGTATATTGCGATCAACACCCCACTACATAACGAGGTGGACTTTTTCTTCCTATATCTTTATTCCTATAAACAGATAAAAACTTTACTTCTTTTCAGGCGAACCCCACCATCAATCCAGTACCATCAGAAGTTCGCATGAACAGTATCTAAACAATAATAACACCTTCCGGATTATAAGTTTGCTTTGCCCCTATATGTTCAACCCGACGTTCCCAATTATTGCCTAAATAATAAAAACGTAAACTATCTTGATTTGGATCAATCAATTTACAAAGTTTATCTTTTAATTTTAAAAAAGACGAATAATCCAAATCAGCTTCAAAAACAGAATTCTGCACCCTCTGCGCATGATTCTGACATTCTTTTGCAACTTTGCGCAAACGCGTTCTTCCCGAAGCATCAATTGTACTTACATCATAACTGATCAGAACCATCATAATCATCACCTACTTCTGTAAAAACGGCGGATACGATTCCAAATCTCCCCTGACATATTTCGCCAGCAGATTACTCTGCACATATGGCAAAAGCCCCATAGGAATTTTTTGTTTCAAAAATGGGTGAACCATATCCGTTCTCTTCTTCTCCTGCCAGCGTGTCAATACTTTTTTACGTCCTTCTTCATTCAACCACACTGCCCCTGATATTTGCGTTTCAAAATCAGATTCTCCAAGAATCTGAAGGTTCAGAAGTGTAATTACAAAACGCTCTGCAATACATCTGGTTTCTTCTACCAGATCACAAGCCAGAGAACTTCGTCCGCTTCTTAAAGAATGACAGAAACCAATGTAGCTGTCCAAACCAACCGTTTCCAAAGCAGCTGCAAATTCACTGGTGTATAGCGTATACACAAATGATAAAACAGCATTAATCGGATCAAGAGGCGGTCTTTTTGTTCGAAATTCAAAAGTAAATGGTACACTTTTATTGGTAATTAATTTATTGAAAATTGAAAAATAATTTTGCGCACAATTTCCCTCAATTCCAATCGCTTCCTCCACACTTCTAGTTTCAAATATCCTGTCTATCCCATTATTTAAAACCTCAATAACTTTTTTGACTTCTGGATCATCACGCATAAAAGCATTATCATGAAGCGTCCTGCGAATCAACTGTCTGGTGTTGCTAAATTTTGCTGCCATAGTATTCTGAGTCAACTCCAGTCCCTTGTCACGGAAGCAATCAATCTGTGCAACTCGCAGAAAAACATTTCCTTTCGTTTCCCCACAAATTTTCGCCAGAAATCTTCCCTGCGGAGATATAAAGTTAATCGGGATTGTCTTACTGACACATTTTCCCATTAATGCCGGAGAACACCCCAGATAATTGAAGCAAACAATATTCTCTATATTATCAAAAGGTACCCGCAGCCGCTCTTCTCCCTCTATCTTACAGACAAGATTTTCACCATCCAAGGTTAAATATGCGGACTCATTTGTCACATAAATTGTATTCAATAATCTTCTCATACCATTTTTTCTTCCTGTTCTTCCGCATCTCTGATTTTTTCAATTTCTTTTTTCAAATTGTACACCCGTCTGGCAGATGGCATACACAAATCTTTCATGGAACAGCCATTACATTTTTGCCCTTTACGAATCTGTGGAACAATTCCTCGCTTCAGATAATCCCGCATCTCCGTCAAAATCAAACGCAGTTTTTCATCATAACATGCAAAATTCTCCTGTAAAGGAAGCGCCATCCGCTTTTTCGCATCTGCATAATATAATATACCATTACAATCACATCCAAACACATAATCAACGCAAAGCTTCTGTGCAAATACCTGCATCAGATCATCTTCATTATAAGGCTGATTTTTAGGTTTTGAAGGTTTATACTCTACAACAGAAATCTTATATTTTTTATCACTTCCGGCAATCGTCACTCCATTGCTGTTTTCTGTCAGCTCCAGGCAATCGACAACTCCATATAAATTATAATCCTCCAGATCGCAAAAAACAGGAACTGATGTACATACACGTTTTCCTCTGGCAACATAATTCTTTTCCGGATCATGAACACGCTCATGAAGCAAATTTGCTTTTGTAACAAACAGATTCTCAGCCCATGCTTTGTCGATTTCCAACAGACCCCAGCGGTGCGGACAATACAGATAATGCTGAATAGAACGAATGGTTATTTCGCAGCCACTCATAATTTTTCAATTAACTCTACGCCATCCGGCATCTGGCGGTCAATCATCACCTCATAATCATGGAATGCTCGCGGCGGCAACTCATCTTTTTGCTTAATCACAATTTTATCGAATAAAATATGCGAAGGACAATTTCCAAGGACACTGTCGTGCTTAAAAATAATCAGTTTACGCATGCACATCTTTCCCCTTGCAGCACTGTGATCATTTTCAAACATATTGATAATTGCCGACCACAATAATTCAATATCCTCATCTGATAAATCAGATACTTTATTAGCCAGTGCTGCTGAAACATATCCCTCTGCCCGATAAAGAGCATAAGAAATTACACTTTTTCTTCCCATCTCCGTCTCACCGCTTGCCTGACGATCCTCCGTCGTTCGAGCCTGACGGGTGATGGTAACATCCTGAACATAGATCGGTGAAATGCTTCTTGCAAAATTAATCTGAACCGGCCCGCGTACAATTCCACAAGGATTATCACCTGTTGACATAACCGCGCCAAATGTACGAACATCAAAATAGTTCTCACACATATATTTTCTGGCGGCTTCCATGTCCTCCGCATTCTTTCCTTTATTCCCGACTTTCAGTCCCAGCTTTTCATAGGCGCCCGCAAATTTTATATTTAATGCCTTGTCCGCCTTAATCAGAATATTATAGCCCGGTTCCCCTTCTTTACAAAGTTCCACATAATTACGAATTTTTCGTTTCAAACAAACATCCGTAATATACCCCAAGCCAGTCTCAGCATCCACACGCGGAGCATTTCCTGCATCCGGATCTCCATTCGGATTACCATTCTCCACATCAAAAAGCATTACAAAATCATATCTGTTTTGAATTGCCATATTAATTATCCTCCTTCTGGATTTTCTCATTTTTTTCAAAAAAGCTCTGATACTGCTGGTAATATCCGATCATAAACTGCCCCTGTTCTTTTAAAGACAAAATATCCTTAAATTCACCATCCAAATGTCCCATAATTTCCCCAATTTGTTTATTAAAATAAACTGCATTTTTGGATTTGTTCAGGTGATTCTGAGCCAATCTCAAAAGGCGTGGAAATACCATCGCCGGTCTCGTTGATGCCGAAGAAAAAAAGGTGTCCTTAATGGTTCGATTCAAATGATTTCCTGCCGCATCCTGCTGTAACTTCTCCAGAACCGCAAACAATCTTCCATACAAATATGCCTGTCGGAAGTTTTCCCTGTCTAATGTCACTTTTAATTCCCCCTTTAAATAATTTCTATTCAGACATGCCCTGATCAAACCGGCACGTACCGCATTCATGCTAATGTCTACATCTGTTTTCACCCTGCGAACCACGGTTTCCAACAATGCTTCCGGATAATTTCTCCCATAAATTGCTGCCTCCATAATTTTCACAAGCAATCCCGGATTTGCGGTTGCATTCTTGGCCTTCGGTGAAATTAATTCGCTTTTAATTCTCCAAAACGGCACTGTCTTAAACTTTTCAGAAACCTGTAAATCCTGTTGAAACTTCGCCAGATTCCACAAAACATCTGCGTATTTTTTTCGATAGATAAACTTCATGGCAAGCCGGGAAGAATTTGGTTTAAAACCTACCATATAAAAGTCCACTTCCGGCTTTATCTGATCCAGAGACTGAAGGCGTCCTTCCGCAATCATTCCCTGCTTTCCGTCCTTTAGGAGATTGCGAATCATGTTTTCTGTTGCATCTGCATCCATTTTTTCCGACTGTCCGCCCCACAGCATCTCCATAAATAATGCCTCATTATCCTCACTTGGTTCCATTGCCCAGAATACAATCGTCATATCATCCAGCAATACCCTGTGTTTCTCACTTCCCACAAGATAATTCAATGCTTCTGTATACTTCTTCATGGCAATTTCCGAGATATTGCTGTTATAGGATTGTTCCTTTCCATAGGAATTTTCCGAAGCATTCTTAAAGCTGACCAATACCGTTCCTGTAGCAAGACCACCATATACTCCTTTTATTTTATTATGGATACGGGCAATTTGCGTTGTTTCTCCACTGACTGCGCATTGTGCCGTCAGACCTTCCTGTATGGAATCGGACGATGTTTCCACTTGCTGTTCCCATTTTCTTCTGATCTGCGGATCTTCATGAAGCAGAATGTCCGGAGCACCGGAAAGGCAAAAAACAAAGCCTGATTTTCCATAGTCCTTCCCCAGATCCAAAAGAGCGGTATTCCCTGTTTCCTGTTCAGGTTTCCAGTTCATTAAAAAATTGCGAAACGCATTAATTACCGGTGAATCCATCCCTTCGATAAATTGTAAATTCGTTTCTACAAATGCTTCGTGAGATTTCTGAGCCTTCCCCGTCCGATCTTTTGGAGACAATTCTCCATTGTCCATATTCAATCCAAACACATACAGCGGTCTGTGTTCCATCACATTGGCTTCAATTCCAGGTTTTTCCGTCCTCTGTGGCATCATACAATCTCTGGGAACCCAGCGTACTTTTACCTTTTCTTTTACCTTAATTTCCTCTTTTTTCTGATAATTAATCAGCTCCTCAATCTCTCCGTCTTCCGTCAGACTGACAATATAGTGGATTTTTACGCTGGAATAACCGGATGGAAGTACCTTTCCCGCTTTCGCAAGAATATCGTAGTAATCGCATAGTCCCTGTATCAGCATTTCATCCCCTCCCTGTATTTTCGCACATCAATCACTCCCCGTACCATATGCGGCCGATAATAAATGGTATCTGCCCGATCCGAAAATTCAGGATGTTCCCAATTCCCATTAACCGGTACTCCCTGATCATGAAAAGCCACCTTGTAACTCATAAATCCCAAGTCCACATCTCCCATTTCCAGAATAGAACTGCTGATCAGTTTCTCATCAAACTCATCTACCAATTCAATCCTTTTTACCGGAAATTCACTGCATCCAAGGCACGGCGTACGGAAAAACTGCCCTTTCTCCAACCGTCGCTTTATAATGTTATAGTGTTTGTTTTCTCCATCCAGTTCATCATCATCCCTTAGCCCGGTCAGTTCAAAATGAAATTCCACTCCATATTTTACATTCTTCAACACAACGGAAGCACGCTGACTTCTGCTTTCTGAAGTATAAATGCAGGGATCTCCGCCTTTTCCTCCCATCTGGCTTTTCACCGCACTGTATAAAACCTTATCCTTCACTTCATTTCTTCTGATATTGATAAAGTCGATCGGATGAAACACAATAATTTTATCAATCACATAACGGATCGCCGGCTTCCAGTAAATACTTTTCAGCATTCCTTCCAGCGCCCCTGGCGGAGGAACATCATAACTGACACGCTCTACCTTCAGCTCACTTCTGGTAAAACAGGCATAATCTCCCTCCACCATAATTTTAAACCCATAACTCATACACTCCCACTTCCTTTCTTAAATCAAATAATCCTTTGCTTCAAATGTGATACCGGTATCCTTATCATAATAATCCATATTGGCAAGATACCAGACTCCTGTACCTGTATCTTTTACTGCATTCTGACTAATCAGATCATTTAATTCCCACAATTGCAGCGTACAGGAATACTTCTGCAGTTTTCTTGCCAGCCCTGTTCCTGCGTACTGCAAAGAGGACAGCATCTCCTGACAAGCATCATCCTGAGGTACCACTACAGCTACTGTTCTGGAATCAATCAGCTCAAAATGATCGGCATATTCCTGAAATGGGATAAATCGGATGTCCTGACACTGACCGGATATCGTATGAGACTGAATATTTTCCTGTTTCATAAAAAAATACCGTTCATAATATTCTTCAATACTTTCCATGCAGGAAACATCTGGATAACGACGCAGCAATCCTCTGGTAAGATTATACTTCTCATCCACTGTTTTTTTATTTCCTGCTTCTGAAAGTTCAAAAATAAATGTCTTTGCTTCTTTGCGCCTTCCTTCCCGATTACAGCGCCCTCCCGCCTGCAAAATATTATCCAGTCCCGCAAGTTCCCGAAAAACTACATGAAGATCCAAATCCACTCCCGCTTCAATTAAAGATGTAGAAATAATCGTAATTCTTCGATCATACGGAACATTCTTGCCATCCGGATAATCTTCTTCCAACTTCTTCAAATCTTCTTTTATGGCACAAATCACCCGTTTTCTGTCATTAGCAGTCATATACGTAGACAAATGATATTTTTTCCCTGTGCAGGATTGAAAAAGATCTCGCGCCGATTTTCGTCGATTAACAATAATCAGGCTGGATGGGTACATCGCGGCTCTGGAAAGCAAAGCGTCTGACTCCATCTCACCAAGATATTCAAAATCACATTTTTTAAATTTATCAAATTGCGACCGGTCCTCCACAAGAGACACTAATCTGCAGTCCGGTATGGCATACTGCCTGATCAATCGTTCATAATCCGGCATGGTCGCAGTCAGAAATACCACCTCACTGTTCAGATATCTGGTGATATATGCGACTGCCTGTAAGCATGGCTGCAGATAATCAAGAGGCATCAGATGCGCCTCATCAAAAATCAGAATACTGCCCGACATATTATGTAATTTCCGAAGCTTTCCACGTTTATTGGAATAGACAGATTCAAAGAACTGGACCGCTGTTGTAATGATAAATGGTGACGACCAATTCTCTGCTGCACGCTTTGCTGCTTCCCGATAATCCTCACTGTAATCCTCCAGATCCTCATAAGAAAACGTAGACTGATGCCGGAGCATTTCCGCACATCCCTCAAAAAGATGACCAAATACATCTGCAGTCTGATCGATAACGCTGTTATATGGAATGATATATATAATACGCTTTTTACTACCTCGAATCGCCCGTTCCAGCGCCCACTTCACGCTGGCAAGTGTTTTCCCGCTTCCTGTAGGCATATTCATCAGGTAAATTTCCCCATCCCGATTTACTTTCTGGAAAACCTGCTGCTGAAGCAATGAACGCGTTTTCTGCAGATCTGTTTTACATACAAACGAATTCAGCCGTTGATCTACTCGTTCCAGGCATGCCCTAAAATCAACATGAAGATCCCTTGGACGATCATTGCTGCAGAATTTTGCCGTATCCAGCCAATCTGCATCTACCAGACAGGAATATGCATAACGGGTCAAAAATGCAAACTTATCCACAAGCATAGAAATATTCCTGCCGCAATCCCGCACAAGGTACCGCATAAACTCCTGTTCGCTGATATCCGTAATAGAAAGTTCCTGTTCATATGCACTGTAATCTTCAAATTCTCGTTTCATGCGCCCATACAACGTCTGCATGTCCGGAGTATCACTGAAACTGCCGCTGTCAGGGAGCCCCGAATGATGCCCCGCAATGCAGTACTCCATCATAAGCCCCACCGCACTGGGATATCGTTTCTTCGCAGCCAATGCGCCACAGGTAGAATGCTCTACTTTAATATTTGCTCCCCTGATTCTTCTCTGAAACCCAGGCTGCAGCTTTCCGATATCGTGCAGTAATCCCATGACATATAAAACATCTTTTAATGCCGGTATGGCAAACTCACGACATAATGCCGCAGTACTTTCACTATGCTCTTTCACGGTCTGGATTTCTTTTGTTTCTTCATTGATGTGGGCGATGTATTCTGATTTCATATTTTTCTCCCCAGCTTAGACAGAATGTAACTCTCTACAGATTCTTCTTTGACTTTTTTCTGTATTTCATTATACCGCATCTCATCGTATTCCGCAATATATTTTCAACTTTATTTGGAAAAATGGTATTAAAGCTCAACTGTTATTCATAAGTTTTACAGATGAGCCTTAATACCAAATAAAAAGGGACTATGGATTTTATGTTACCAGTTTTCTAAATAATTTCTACTCACGCATCACCAACTATGCGACAAAAACCATTTTATATCCTACACAGTAAAACATACAATCATCCCTCTGCTTCATTTTACCCCATAATTTTCTTCTCTACAATTACAATTTGCTTACCAAAACGCTCAAACGCTCAATATTATGCACCATAATCTTTTCTTTATATCATAATTGACATCTCATACCGTCTTATATATAATCAAACTATCAAATGCACAAATGAGGTTAAGAACTATGGCAGACATTAATTGGGATCCTTTCATCAATGCAAATGTGCGGCGCTCTGTATCAAAGAAACCTCTGATTACTATTAACTATGATACCGGCAGAATTTCCTTAAATTCCGCTTCATGCGAATTAATTCCAGACTTTCTGTTTTTCACTCCAAAGCTCTGGTGAAAGACATCTACCAATCAGCGCCTCAGCTTCCTAAAACGAGCCACTTTCTGGCAGATATCCAGGTACAATCCGGAAATCGCTGCCTGTTATTTGATATTAAGGAATCCCTTACTGATTCGTAGACCAATCTTTACAAGGAGAACTTCTATATATGGGTGTTTATTTAAATCCAGGCAATGAAAATTTTAAAATGGCGCTTAATTCAAAGATATACGTTGACAAAAGCCTGCTGATCTCCTATACAAATTCTGTTTTGAAAACGGAACAACGTTATATTTGTGTCAGCCGTCCCCGGCGTTTCGGTAAATCTATGGCCGCCAATATGCTGACCGCATATTACTGCAGGCACACAGATTCTAATCCGTTATTTCAAAATCTCGCCATAGCAAATCACCCGTCTTACCGAGACCATCTTAATCAATATAATGTAATTTTCCTGAACATGCAGCATTTTCTCAGCAGAACCCGGGACATTGAGAAAATGCAGTGCTTAATTGAAAAATCCATTCTTCGAGATTTACTCAAAACTTATCCGAATATTGATTATCTGGATCCCCATGATCTGGTTGGAAGTCTATTGGACATCTACTCGGAAACATCCGATTCTTTCATTTTTGTGATTGATGAATGGGATTGCATATTCAGAGAATACAAGACGGATGATCACTCCCAGAAACTTTATCTGGACTTTATTCGCCATTTACTGAAAGATCAGAGCTACGTTGCTTTGGCTTATATGACTGGTATTCTCCCGATTAAAAAATATGGTTCCCACTCTGCCCTCAATATGTTTGACGAATTTTCGATGGCCAATCCAAGATTTCTGGCTGCCTTTACGGGTTTCACGGAATCAGAGGTAAAAACGCTTTGTCATACCCATCACATGGATTTTGAAAAGATCAGGTACTGGTATGATGGTTACTGTTTCGAAAACTCTGTTCATATCTACAATCCCAGATCCGTGATCAGTGCCATGCTTACCAACAGCTATGACAGTTTCTGGAATAAAACTGAGACATTCGAGGCTCTCCGAGACTATATTATTTTAAATTTCGATGGATTAAAAGACGCGATCATTGAACTATTATCCGGTTCACGAAAAAAAATCAATACCAATACATTTTCCAATGATATGACAACTTTTCATTCTTCCGATGATGTATTGACTTTACTGATTCACCTTGGCTATCTGGGGTACGATTTGTTTTCAAAAGAAGTCTTTATTCCCAATTCAGAAATATCATCTGAATTTTGCAATGCAATAGAAACAACCAGCTGGACTTCCGTTATTCACTCTATTAAAAAATCATTTTTACTGTTGACAGCTGTCTGGAATAAGGATTGTCATACGGTCGCTGAATATGTTGATGAAATGCATATGGAAACCTCAATCCTCACCTACAATAACGAAAATGCCCTTGCATGCGCACTGGCACTGGCCTTTTACAACGCCAGAGAATACTATCTCTCTTTCCGTGAACTTCCCACCGGAAAAGGCTTTGCCGATATTGTATATATTCCCCGGAAAGAATACGCGGATAAGCCTGCCATGATTACAGAACTAAAATGGAACCAGTCAGTTCAGGGAGCCATTTCTCAGATCAAAGAAAAGCAGTATGTAAAATCTCTGGAAAATTACAGCGGAAAAATATTACTGATAGGTATAAATTATGACCTGAAAACAAAAAAACACCAATGTATCATCGAAGAATACCTCCGTCCATAATGCAAAAAACAGAGCAGAATCTCCCCCCAGTGATTCCTGCTCTGTTTTCCTGATCTTTATTTTATTCACTTATTTCTCATACAAAAACTTCTCCGGCAAAGTCACCTTGAAGTCCTTCGCCAGATCCCGGAAATTATCCGGAGTAATGGTCTGCAGCTTGTCCGGACGCATGGAAAGCATCTTCACCAGAATTTCGGCGGATTTCTCAACGGTATGCATCAGGCCAAAGGTCAGGTCAAAATCCTCACCGGAGCAGAACATGCCGTGATGAGCCCAGATGGCTACATCATAATCCCGCATCAGCCTGCTGGTAGCCACAGCGATCTCGCGTCCGCCCGGCACCATCCACTCTACCACGCCGATACCGCCCGGGAATACAACCGGGCATTCGGTCGCCATCTCCCACAGTTCTCTGGTAAATACCTCATCCTTCAGCGGAAGTACGAAAGTCAGCGCGATGACATTAGTGGTGTGCGCATGATAGATGACACGGTGGCTTCCGCCGGAAACTTCTTTCTTTATCTCGTGGTTCATCAGGTGGCTCGGAAGTTCGCTGGTCGGTCTTCCTCCGTTTACCAGTCCCCAGCAAACACGGTAATTCTCGCCCCTGTCATCCAGTTCAATGATGCAGGTGCTGTCTTCCGGCTCCAGGATCACGTTGCGGAAATATTTGCCGCTTCCGGTCACCATGAAGAACTCCTTTGCCAGCCCCGGTACAGAAGTACCGATCGGCTTCCACTCACCATCAAAGGAAAGACCTGCGCGAACCTCTTCCACCTCTTCCGGTTTCATGCGGTAAGACAGATTGCCGCCGTTTCTTTCATGCCAGCCCTGCTCCCAGCCATCATTGCACATGCGGATAAAACCTTTTACAAATTTTGCATCTAATACGTTCATGATAATCTCCTTCCTGGTTTACACTCTCTTGTTCAGTACTTCCGTCTCATATTTCTTCACTTCGTCATACCAGTTCTCTCTCACCGGCACTCCGCTGCTCTCACAGAAGTAATCCCATACGGCACCAAATGGATAGGTCTTCAGCTCTTCCTGCAGCATCATCACC
Source organism: Lachnospiraceae bacterium (assembly GCA_022776445.1). GTDB lineage: Bacteria > Bacillota > Clostridia > Lachnospirales > Lachnospiraceae > Brotaphodocola. Next base: position 9,139 of record JALFHZ010000112.1, on the reverse strand, counting down.
TCCGTCAGGCGCCCCTCCTCCTGAAGCTGCGCCAGCTTTTTGTTCGGAGTCAGCAGCGCATACAGCAGACATTTCTGGAAGTTTCTCATTCCAACCGTCCATGCAGAAATGCGGTTGATGCTGGCATCAAAGAAATCCAGGCCGAATTTCACACGATCAAGCGCATCATTTCTCACGATCTCTTTTGCAATTTCTCTGGTCTCATCGTCAAACAGAACCACATGATCGGAATCCCAGCGAACCGGTCGGGTCACATGCAGAGCAATCTGGTCAAAGAACAGCAGCATGGAAGATATCTTATCCGAAACCACCTCCGTCGGATGATAATGGCCGTTGTCCATCAGCGGCAGAATCCCCCGGCTTGCTGCGTAGTTGATCGTAAATTCAGAAGAACCTACGGTGTAGGATTCCATACCGATACCGAACACCTTGGACTCCAGGCATACCAAAACCTTGCTCCGGTCATACGGAATGCTCAGGATCTGATCCAGGGAATCTTTAAATCTTGCTCTCGGAGCCATGCGGTCTGCCGGAATATCCTTATAGCCATCCGGAATCCAGATGTTCATGACGCACGGCTGTCCCAGTTCGGTTGCAAAATACTCGGAAATGCGAATGCATGCCTGGCAGTGGCGGATCCAGAAATCACGCACATTGTTATCCGGACTTGACAGAGTCAGGTTATCTTTCACCATATCATGGGAGAACAGGGTCGGGTTGAAATCCAGTCCCATGCCGCGTTCTTTTGCAAACTCGACCCATTTTGCAAAATGCTTTGGTTCCAGCCGGTCGCGGTCCACAAACTCTCCTTTCTCAAAAATAGCGTAATTGGCATGCAGATTCAGTTTGTGGGTACCTGCCACCATGCTCAGAACCTTGTCGATATCTGCCATCAGTTCTTCCGGAGTTCTTGCCTTGCCCGGATAGTTTCCGGTAGTCTGAATGCCGCCGGTCAGCGGTCCTTCATGATCAAAACCGGTTACATCGTCTCCCTGCCAGCAATGCATGGAGATTGCGGTATGTCTCAGAGTTTCCATTGCGGCCTCGGTATCTACACCGATGGATGCATACATTTCTTTCGCTGCTTCGTAATATGCCTGATTGGTCATGATTGCTCTCCTTCTTCTCTTTCAAAATAGTCTGTATTCTCTTCCTTCTGCCGGAAGCACCCGATATCAAAGGAATCAAAAATCATCGTCCTCGCTTCCTCAAGGCTTCGAACTTCTCCTGCCCGGATCATCTGCACAGCCAGATTGCCGATCGCCGTTGCCTCCGTCGGGCCGCTGTAAACGGTTTTTCCGGTGTACTGCGCCGTCAGCTGATTCAGATAGCCGGCATTGGATCCGCCGCCTACGATATTGATGGAATCATAATGTCTTCCGGTCAGAGCTTCGATCTCCTTTACGGTCTTTCCATAACTTTCCGCCAGACTCTGATAAATCACCGTCGCAATCTCCCCAACAGAATGAGGAATCGGCTGCCCGGTCTGTCCGCAGTAACTCTGGATTGCCTGAATCATACTAGCCGGCGCCAGAAATACCGGATCATTGACATCCACACGGGACGGAAATTCCCGGCATTCTTCTGCCTGCGCACAGATTTCCGCAAAGGAATACACGTCATTCCACTCGTGGCGCACCGACTGAATCATCCAGAGTCCCATGATGTTTTTCAGGAAACGATACCGATATTCATATCCGCCCTCATTGGTCAGGTTCGACTGGCGGCTCTCCTCAGAACAGTTCGCTTCCCGCTGCTCCACCCCCATCAGAGACCAGGTACCGGAACTGATATACAGGAAATCTTCCCCCTTTGCCGGAACCGCCAGCACGGCTGATGCCGTATCATGCGTTGCTGCCTGAACCACTTCCAGATTGAAGCCCACACGCTCTGCAATCTCTTCTTTCAGCATTCCCACCTCAGTACCTGCCATCGTAATCGGACCGAACAGAGATTTTTTATAGCCCAGCATCTCGATCAGCTCATAGTCCCAGTCCTTTGTCACCGGGCTGACCAGCTGAGTCGTCGTGGCATTGGTGTACTCTGTCTTTTTCACTCCGGTCAGAAGATATGCGAAATAATCCGGAATCAGAAGAAGCTGTTCCGCCTCTTCCATTCGCTGCGGTTCCTGTTCTTTCACTGCCATCAGCTGATAGATCGTGTTGAAAATCTGTTTCTGGATACCGGTTCTCCGATACAGTTCCTTCGGATCGATGAGCGCTGCCACCTTATCATCCATCCCGGCCGTCCGGTGATCCCGGTAGCCGTAGGTGTTGCCCAGAACCTGCCCGTCCTGATCCAGCAGCACGTAATCCACTGCCCAGGTGTCGATCCCCATGCTGACCGGAATTTTTCCGATCTTTCTGCATACCGCCATACCATTTACGATCTCAGAAAACAGTTTCTGCAGATCCCAGCAGAGATGTCCGTCCTTCTCTTTCATCCCGTTTTCAAAGCGGTAGATTTCTTCCAGACAGATTTTTCCGTCTTCGATGCGCGCCAGAATGTGACGTCCGCTGGACGCGCCGATATCCACCGCAAGATAATACTGTTTCATTTGCCCCTCCTTACATCAATCCAGATGGAACACCAGTTTTAAGTCACGGCTTACCGGGCTGTTGTCCGGATTGGTGTCCATAATATCTGCCATATAATCCCACCATTTCCGGTTGATCTGCGTATCGGCGCTCTCATCCCATCGATTTTCATCTTCCAGCTCGATATAGCCGTAGAGTACATCCGTTTCCGGATCCAGAAAAATCGAATAGTTTTTTCCGCCATACTCACGGATCATCTCCTTCATCTCCGGCCAGAGCTGGTTATGGCGGCGCTCATACTCCTCCTCCATGCCCGGATAAACCTTCATTTTAAAACCTTTGATCATTGTATTTCCTCCTTGTTGCTGCTGCCTTCGTATGTTCTTACCAAAATTCCATTCTGGCTAACACAATTACAGGTTCCTCATAAACGCCAGATCTTCCTTTGCAAACAGCAGATTCATTTCCTCTCTCAGAAGATAAATCTCCCTATTCTGCTTTCTCAGCCAGCAACTGATGGCATCGTACTCCATCACACCGGCTCCCAGCGCTTCCGGTTGATAGTTGCCTCTTCGATCCAGGCTGAAATCCTTGATATGCATCACATCCACATAACTGCCGATCTGATCCAGCCACATGTTCCAAAGCGCACTCTGATCCGTTGCGGACGGCTTTTTCAGGAGATTGGAGGCATCGAAGATCAGCCGCAGATGTTCTGCATCGTCCGCTCTTTGAATCACCTCCAGAGTCGTTTCCAGATCCTCCAGCGGATGCCACCAGACCGGCTCAATCGCCAGCTTCATATCCACCCGCTGTGCTTCCTCCAGCACACGCTGAACACTGTCCAACATGTATGGCTTCCAGCGCTTCCTCTCCTGGTCGTTCAGATGCGGATAGGCCGTTTCCGTTCCGACCACAAGCGCCCCCAGTTCTTTCCCCCAGGCCAGACACTGTTTTAACGTATTCACCGCATAAGCGCGAACCTCCGGATCCGGGTTGCCCAGATCCATATAACAGCCGAATACCGGAATTTCTACCGCCTGCCGCTCAAATGCCGTGCGGATCCGCTCCAGATGCTGCAAAGTAATATCTTCATACCGATCGATACCGATAAATGCCTTCGGCAGAGCCAATTGTGCCGCTTCATATTCTTCATCGTGCAGAATAGCTGCCATCTCTTCGATTTCCCGTTTTCCAAAATCATGAGCGCGAACGCCTACTTTCATGTTCTCCTTCCTTTCCCTACTGCTTCGCTGACTGGTTCTGATGCATTGCTTCTTCTTTTGCTTTCTGTATCGTCTTCAGCAATGACGAGGTTGATTTCTCCATACGGTCAAACTGTTCCTTCTGTCCTGGCGCTGCTTTCCGATTGTCTGTACCTCCCAGGCTGTCCCAGATATTCTCCGGCGGAATAAAAAGGAACTGTTTCTCTTCCTTCGAGCAATGTACAATATCTGGGAAAAGGCGCACCAGCTGTTTTGAAAGAAATGCAGCAAACCGGTAAGCACCGTATTCATTCGTATGGGTATAGTCATCCGGGTGAAAATAATCCCGGCTCCGCTTCATTCCCTGCTTTTTCATCAGCTCTGTGGAATACGCATGCAGGTCAATACACGGTGTTTTTGTTTCCTCCGCAAGCTTTCGCACTGCACCTGCATACTCTACCAGAAGATCCAGATAACAGCCATCCGCATCCCAGATATTGCGCCCCAGCGGAGTGACCAGCACCGGACTGGCTTTGCACTCCCGGATCTCATCCAGAAACCTGCGCAGATTATCCGTATACCCCTGGTTCGCCATCAGATGCGGCAGTTTCTGATCATTATGCGCAAACTGAAACAGGCACAGGTCCCCGTTTCGGATATGTCGCTTCACCAGTTCAAAATGGCCTTCTGACCGGAAGCTTTCCGTTGTCAGACCACAGTGCGCCTGATTTTCCACTGCCGCCGGTCCTGTCAGAAATGCCGGGAGTACCTGTCCCCACGCTGCATAGCAGGCGCCCGGGTGATACGGGATCTCCGAGCTGTGATCTGTCACAGTGGAATCACCACACAGGAAGATCCTTGCAGCTCCATCCGCAGGCTCTGCGGAACATCTGCATACCCGAATTGTTTCCGGATGTTCGGTACAATAAGTCACAGACAACTGTTTTACCGGATAAACAGAATCATGATAGCGTGGAATAATCTCGGCAGCCGAAAGATAATAAATACCTGCCAGGCGCTGTCCCCGTTTCAGTGAAAGAATTTCCCGAAGCTGTTTCCGTCCGGTAAACAGATACAGGCGTTCCACATCCTCAAGTGCTTCCAGCACCACGCTTACCGCATAAATTCCGAACGGGACTTCCTCCGAGACAAAGCTTACCGGATTCATCCCCGGTGCACAGGCCGCAAGCGTCGGATCAAAGCCGTCAGACAACTCCGGGATGGAACAACTGCTTCTGTCAAATTTTCGAAATGAAATATTCACGTTTTCTGAGTCTCCTTTCCCGGATATCCCCCTTACATGGCCAGTGCTTCTGCCAGCGCCAGGATTGTCAGAGACTGTCCGTATGCCATCGGTGCAATCAGAATATTCTTATAGTGCTCCGCATTATATCCCATACCGGTTCCTCCGGATACGTTCAGAACAGTACCGTCCTCTGCGATGTTATTCAAAATGCCCTGAACCGCTTTCGTCACACAAGGCAGGTAGGAATCATCCAGAATGCCGCAGCGGATGCCCTTCATGATGCCCGCTGCAATCGCCGCGCTTCCGGAGGTTTCCAGATAGCTGGTGTCATCCAGAAGTACCGTATGCCACAATCCGCTCTCCGGATCCTGCAGTTCTTTCAACTTAGCCACCTGTGCTTTGTAAGAATCGACCACAAAGGTTTTCAATCCGGCATTCATGGTGCCCTCAAACATGTCGATATAATCAAGAATTCCCAGCGTAAACCAACTGTTGCCTCTGCACCAGAAAATGCCGCCGAAATTGTTGCGCTCATTGAAGGTCCAACCATGATAGAAGAGACCTGTCTGCTTGTCACAGAGATATTTGATATGCATCAGAACCTGGTGAATCGACTCGTCGATCCAGTCCTGACGCTGATATTTCTGACCCATGCGGTTTAAAAACAGCACAGTCATAAACAGGGTATCGATCCACATCTCACTTTCGTTGAGACGAACACCCTGACGGTCGCCGTTGGCGCTGGTCACGTGCTGGAAACCGCCTTCCTTCGTCCTCGGCAGACAGCACATCAGCCAGTCTGCCCATTTCAGGCACAGTTCCTCGAACTCTTTGTCCTGGTAGCTCTCGTTCAGTTCTACCAAAGTCAGAAGCGGAGTTGTCGTGTTAATATTCTTTGACGGAAGCCCCGCATTGATATTGTCTTTAAACCAGTGATAAAGGAACTCCCGGTAATCCTCCCGGTTTTTTAACTTCATAATCTTTAATAAGCCGTACAGACCGACTCCCTGCGGCCAGTCCCATTCCTGAATACCAAAATCGCGCTTGAAAAAGCCGATTTTCTCACCGCCGGCAGCCAGCTCCTGCTCATCCTCCGGACCGCCCAGATTCATCAGCTTTTCAATGACCAGATCCAATTTTCTTTCTAATTCGTTCTGATTAATTCCCTTCATCTTACCCTCCAAAACTGGATTTTCACATCATCCTATTATATAATAATGTATGATACCTCTGCTCTCCACTCACGGAAAGAAAGGCTGTATTTATGGAAAAAGTTACTTATTTCGGCGAAACCGATGGAATTTCTCTCGAGCAGATGATCCGCTATGAGAAATTCGATATGCGTGTAAAACATTTTCATACCCAATACGAAATTTTCTATATTGTAGAAGGCGAACGCGTCTTTTTCTTCAACAACCGCGAATACATCGCCCGTGCCGGGGACCTGATACTGGTCAATTCCAACCTGATCCACATGACCAAATCCGTCACCGGTTCCAACGCAGGACACAACCGTATCATTCTGTACATTACACGGGAAAAAATGGAATCCTACGATGCGCTCTACCCTTCCCTGCATCTGGTGCAGTTTTTGGATGATTTCTACGGAGTCTATCATCTGAACCGGGAACAGCAGGCACTGATTCTGAATCTGTTCCGCAGCATCCGCCATGCACTGTCCAACCGGAACCGCAACTACAAGATCGGAATTGACCTGGACATCCTGTCCTGGTTTTTTAAGCTGATGGAGTTTGTCCGCAGTCAGCATCAGGAAACGCCCCACGATTCCGACAATCCCAAATATAAAGCGGCCTACGGCATTGCCGATTATCTCTCGGAGAACTGCGAACGTACCGTCACCCTGGAAGAGCTGTCCGAAGAATTCTACCTGAGTAAATCCTATATCTGCCGCATTTTCAAAGAAGTCACCGGCTATACGATCAGTGAATACACCAATATTCACCGCATTCGAAAAGCCAAGCGGTATCTGGAGGAGACAGATATGAGCATCTCTGAGATTTCTCATACCCTTGGTTATGAAAGCCTTACATACTTTGAGCGTATGTTCAAGCATTACATGACCCTGTCTCCTTTAAAATACCGAAAAACTTTAAATACGGTGACTTATACCAATAAACCGGAAATCAAATATGATCCGGACCTGTAATCTCCGTCTGAAATCTTCCCTGTGATTACAGCAGTCCCAGCACGCCCGGCAGCCACATGGAGAATGCCGGAACAAAGGTAACCAGCAGCAGTCCTGCCACAATCACCAGGAAGAACGGAACAAGCTGCTTCATGACATCCTCAACCGGCAGATGTGCCGTACTGCAGCCTACAAACAGTACGCTTCCAACCGGAGGCGTGATCGTTCCGATCGCCAGATTCATGATCATCATGATACCAAACTGTACCGGACTCATTCCCAGAGTCTTTACTACCGGAAGGAAAATCGGAGTAAAGATCAGCAGAGCCGGAGCCATATCCATAAAGGTACCCACGATCAGGAGAATCAGATTGATGATCAGAAGAATAACAATCTTGTTGTTGGATACTCCCAGCATCAGGGCACTGATCGCCTGCGGCAGTCCGGTAAAGGACAGTACAAAACTCAATACAGAAGAAGCGCCGATGATCAGCATAACAATCGTAGTCATAACTGCTGTATCCGTCAGAATTCCCATAATCTGAGACGGTTTAATGCTGCGATACACAAAGACAGCCAGAACAAAAGCATACACAACCGCAACACCGGACGCCTCGGTTGGAGTAAAATAACCGGACAGGATGCCGCCGATAATGATGACAATCAGGAACAGACTCGGTACAGCTTCCCAGATGGTTTTCAAAGCCGCTGCGGCAGTCACCTTTTCTCCTTTGATGACATAGCCGTGCTTTTTGCCATATAAGAATGCCACCAGCATACACAAACCAGCCCACAGAAGTCCCGGAATCCAGCCTGCCATCAGCAAAGCTGCTACGGAGATGCCGCCTGCTGCGGTGGAATAAATGATCGGAGCCGTAGTCGGAGGGATCAGCTGTCCAACCGGTGCGGAAGCAATATTGACTGCTGCAGAAAAGGTTTCATCGTAACCATGCTCTTTTTCCAGCGGATTCATCACGCCGCCGATTGCCGTTGCTGCTGCGATACCAGAACCGGAAATAGAACCAAACATTGCGTTGCCGGCGATATTGGTCAGTGCCAGTGACCCCGGAACACGTCCCAGCACCAGAAGAGCCAGATTGATCAGACGTCTTGCGATACCGCCGCTGCTCATCAAAAGACCTGCCAGAATGAAAAACGGAACTGCCAGCAGGGAAAAGCTGTCAATACCACCTACCAGTTTCTGGGCGGAAATGAACATACCAAAGTTCGGGCTCAAAAACATAATGATTGTTACCAGTGCCGCGCTGATGATACTGAATGATACCGGAACACTGTATGCCAGCAACAGAAAAAATACGGTTACAAGTACAATTGCTGCCTGAATTTCCATTTTATTTTACCCCCTTCCACTTCTTCAGATCTCCTGCCAGGCGATATAAACCATAGCAGACCATCAGCACGCCGCCGATCGGCACGCATGCATAATACAGTTCCATCGGCATATGCATAGCCGGAGAGATCTGTCCCGCGGAGTTCATCGTAACCATCCATCCGCCTGCAACCATCACAAAAACACTCAGTATCAATACCAGAATCTCAATCCCGATGCTGGTCAGAAGCTTTCCTTTCTCGCTGAAGGACTTGGTTGCCAGATTAATGGACAGGTGGCGATCCTTGCCATATGCATACGGTACGCCAATCATCGTCATCCAGATCAGCATGTACCGCAGAAACTCTTCTGTATATTTGCTTGGGCTGTTTAAGATAAATCGGGTAAATACCTGCCAGAAACAACCGATTACCATCACTGCAACCATCAGGCCCAGTACTTTCTCAAGAATCTTATCCAATACTTTCATCCTGTTCCCCCTCCTCTTACTTCACGTATTTCTGAATATCGTCGTAGAGCGCCTTGTAGTTTTCCCCTCTTGCACAATATTCTTCATGAATCGGCTGCACCGCCTCGATAAATGCCGTCTTGTCAATGTCACGATAAATGGTGACTCCATGCGTTTCGGCCTCCGCAACTGCCTCTGCCATCATG
>JALFHZ010000090.1 GCA_022776445.1 Lachnospiraceae bacterium | reverse complement strand
CCTCCAATTCTTCCTGTACCCAGAGTTCTTTCGGAAGAAACGGAGTTCCCGCGTAGAACTGTTTGACAAAGCTGGTCAGAATCTGTGCCGTGTTCTCCGCCGCACCGACCGCTACATGAAAATGATCCCGGCCGATCAGCTTGCCCTCCCGGACAAAAAATACCTGCACCACCGCGTCCTGATCATCCCGCGCCATGGCAATGATATCACGGTCCTCCATACTGCTGCTGGTTATCTTCTGCTTCTGTGCAACCTTTTTCACACTCTCCAGCAGATCCCGATACTCGATTGCCTTCTCAAAATCCATCGCGTCCGATGCCGCCATCATCTTCTCTTCCAGTGTTCTGAGCAGCCTGTCATAATGACCGTTCAGAAAATCCAGCGCCTGCGCAATATTCTCCGCATAATCCTCTTTGCTGATATAGCCCTGACAGGGCGCGTCACACTGTTTGATGTGATAATTCAGACACGGCCGTTCCTTCCCCGTATCCCTGGGCAGACTTCGATTACAGGTACGGATCTTATATAATTTGTGAATCAGATCAATGGTATCCTTCACCGCACCGGCACTGGTATACGGACCGAAATACCGGCTCTTGTCCTTTTTCATCGTACGTGCAAACAGCACACGCGGATATTCTTCTCCCACCGTCACTTTGATATACGGATAAGCCTTGTCATCCTTCAGCATCGTATTGTAACGTGGCTGATGTTCCTTGATGAGATTGCACTCCAGAACCAGCGCCTCCAGCTCCGAATCCGTGACGATATACTCAAAACGTGCAATCCGTGACACCATCTGTTCGATCTTCGCCGTCTTGGTACGGCTGCTCTGGAAATACTGCCGCACCCGGTTTTTCAGGCTGATCGCCTTTCCCACGTAGATGATCTCATCCTTCGCGTCATGCATCAGATATACCCCCGGCTGGGACGGCAGTTTTTTCAATTCTTCTTCTATATTAAACAACGTTTCCTCCTGTTACCGGCGCAGCCTGGATCCATCGAAATGATGCTGCATACTGAGCGAATGACGAATTCCCCTGACCTGATCTTCAATGGAACCGACGACCGGTTTCATGTCCAGCACCACATAAATCGAATCCAGATCCGCCTGACCGGCCGTTTTCTCCAGATATTTCAGACACTCCATCTGCTCTTCAAACGTGTCTGCATCCAGAAAACGCATCAGATGAGGATTCGGCTCCGCCGCTCTGACCGGACCCGACGCAGCATCTTCCGCTCTTTCGTCAGGCATCGGCGTGCCCCCGTCCGTCCCTGAAACATTTCCCGGCTCCACACGTTCAAACCGGTACTTCTGCGTCACCTCCGGATATTTCTCATGATCCACCTCACTCACAAACATCTCGTAGGGACGCACATACACTTTATAATCTCCATAAAGAGCCTGATAAACCACCATGGATTCTCCGGTCTCTGAATGAACCGCTACCGCAACAATCTGGTACAGCTTATTCTTAAAATGACGGTAAAATTCACCTGTCCGTACAACTCGTTCCATGTTCATCCTTCCTCTCCTGATTCTGCCTTATATGCCGGGAACTTCCGCACTTTCCGCTTCTGCCTTGCTTTCCGCCTCCGCCTCCTCCGGCGTCAAAAGCCCACCCCAGCTGTACCTGCAGGAAGCATCCCACAACATCCATTCATCATACCCGGAATCATAGACTGCCTGTATCTGCTGCCGGATCTCTTCCTCCCCATACTCCATATGACTGGACAGCCATCCGGCAGTAAAATCCTGGAGCCACGGGCGCACCTGCGCGATATGCTCACTTTCCTGCGCAGCAAAATACAGTTCTTTTCGGGAATCCTCCAACGCTGCACGCACCGTCTCATAGGGATGCAGATCCGGGTGATCAATTCCATAATTGCCGTCCGCATAATGAGAAGGATAAATCATCGGGCTGATATAGTCCAGATGCTTCGCCATCTCTCCGTAAATCTGCCCGACCGCATCCGCATTGACATCACTGTTGATGATCGCGCCAAACACATCCGCGGAGACAAAGAGTCCTTCCTGTTTCAGGCGTTCATAGGCATATGCCATGAATTCGCTGATCACATCCGTCCGGGACCGTCCCCGCACATCTGTCTCATCGAACACTACATCTTTCATCTTTTTTTCGGTGCAGAAACGGACATAGTCAAACTGGACTTCATCAAATCCCAGTTTTCCTGCCTGTACGGCAATCTCCACCAGATAATCCCATGCCTCCTCTTTATACGGGTTCACCCATGCATTGCCGTCGCGGTCCCGAAAAACACTTCCATCCGCGTTGTGCACGCACCACTCCGGGCGCACATCCCCCAGCCAGGCATCGCGAAACGCCGGAATTCTCGCGATGGCATAAATCTCATGCTCCTCCAGCTTCCGCATCAGTGCGCCGATATCCGGAATATAGGTTTTCACTGCCCCGATCTCCTGAACCAGCGGAGCATCCATTTCACATGCCACACGTCCAAAATCATCCTTCAGGTCGATTACCAGCGTATTGGCCTCCGTCCGATCAAGCTCTGCAAGCAGACGGTCCACCATATCCGGAGTCCCCGCCACATAAGAGGAAATATAAATTCCCCTGGCTTTGACCGGCTCCCGGGTGACCTCCGGTTCCGGTATCTCCATCATAAGCGCCTGCTCCATTGGCTTCGTCTCTGCCTGGTTCATTTCCTGCGCATCCGCCTGTCCCATATCAGCAGCAGTTCCCCCTTCTACCACAATCGGTTCCGGTGCCGTCACGTCTCCGGCATGCTGCAGTCTCCCGCACCCGGACAGCCCCACCGTCAGTCCTGCCAGAAACATCGTACAGAAACCAAGCTGCGTTCTCCTGTTCCTCATGATACCCCATCCTTTATCCTTATTCTAAGGTTCTCCATCCATATCGATTTGTTTATTTTACCACAAGCATGCCCGGATTAACAACCTTCCAGACAAACTTTTGCATCACAGCAAAAAAAGCCCAGGCATCCTGATCTTTGCCTGAACTTTCTTCATCATCTGTCATCAGAAGCCACTCCCGACAGTGTCTTCATCTGATACATTTTTCTATCCGCACAATTCAAAATCTGATCTGCTTCTCTCTGCATCACCTGTCGGACTTCCTCCACACCAAAGCAGATTCCCATCGCATACGCACGGGCATGGTTCCACATTCTGAGCCGATCCTGAACTGCCAGAAGCTTCTCCCTGGCCATGTTCTCATCGCAATGCTCCAGAATGACGACAAACTCATCCCCTCCGTACCGGCATATCACATCGCCTGACCGGAAGGATTCCCGCAGCAGATCCGCAACAATTCTGATATAGCAGTCACCCTCTTCATGACCAAAACAGTCATTCACCATTTTCAGATGATCCATATCAATAAAACCGATGGAAAACGGTGTCCCGCAGTCCAGACATCTCTGAATCGTCTTTCTGCAGTATCTGCGATTATAAAGACCTGTCAAATCGTCTGTATGAGACTCCTTTTCCAGAAGCATTCTTCTGCTGAATTCCTCCGTCACATCCCATGCACAAAACACAGCAGCCGGAATTCCCATCCATTCGATCTTCTTTGCAGACAGCACGGTCTTCCAGACCTTCCGTTCCTGTGTATCCTGCCGGTCATACGCATGCTCCAGAATACACGGCTCAAACGCACCGGTCTCCCGATTCCAGGATTCCTTCAGTCTCTGTATCACAATCTCTTCCATACCCGGATTCTTCCGTTCAAACTCTGCATACTCCTGATTCCGATAGAGTATCGTTTCATTCTGTATGCTCATCACCAGAACCCAGACCGGCAGTGCATGCAGCAAAGCTTCCAGGGACTGTTCCCTTTCTTTCATCCAATTCCCCCTTACCTTGATCGAAATATCAGCTGCATTTACAACCGAATACCTCTTTTGTTGTATTCTCGTTCGTAGTTTTCCCGCAAGATCAATAGCCCCCGGGGGTATCCATGCAGTGTAGTGAGCCGTCCGGAGTCGCTTTTTGGTACAAAAACAAGACCGGAACCACAAACGGTGCCGCCGGTCCATTTGTTATGCTGTTTCGGTTAAAATCCTGACAGCATTTCAAAGAAAAGCGCTAGAATTTTACCCGGGTATGTAGTATAATTATATGAAATCTCATCCGTTTTTACAACAAAAGAGGTATTCGGTTGTAAGCTCCGTTTCTGACCAGCAGATTCAGTTTTTCCAGTTGTCTTGCATGATTTCTTCCGCTCTCCATCGTATAGATTCGCGTCGTATTCACACTGCTGTGCCCCAGTATATCCGCAAGCCTGCTCAGATCCTTTTCCTGATTATAATAGGTTCTTGCAAACAGATGCCGCAGATTATGCGGAAAAATTTTCTGTCCGGATACACCCGCCTGCGCTCCCAGACGCTTCATTTCCCGCCAGATATTGCTTCGGTCCATTGCCCGTCCGCTCCTCGTAACAAAAATCATTCCCGTACGGATTCCTCTCTTCTGCGCATAGTGCTTCAGCATCCGGCACAGCGCTCTGGTGAGGAACACAATACGGATTTTCCCTTTGCAGTCCACCTCCGCCACGCCCTTCTGCGCGGCCTCCACGGTAATATAGGGAACCTCCGATACACGGATACCGGTAGAGGCAATCGTCTGCAGCAGCAATGACAGCCGCTCATTCCCCTGTGCCTTCGCTGCAACAACCAGACGTTCATACTCCGGCTTGTGCAGTTCTTTCTGCTCCTGTGAGAAAATCTGTCTTCGGACCCTGTAAAATTTCACCGTACAGTCATGCCATCCCCGATATTTGAAAAAACCGTTCAGTGCCGCCAGAATACCGTTAACTGTAGTCGGAGCCAGCTTCGCTTTCCGGTTCTCCTTCCATGCAATCACATCCTGCTTCTCTACATTTTTTCCTTCCATAAACTTCTGGAACTCTTTCAGGCACCCGCAGTATTTCTGTATGGTTCTGCTGTTTTTCTCATTCTGATACATCCACATTCCATAACGTTCGATATCCTGATCCGTGATGATTCTCTCTTCCATTCGTTTACCTCCATCGATTCCGTTCTCTTGTAAAACGGTTACATCCCTAGTATGCTGACATGCATAAATTTATATTATGGTATCATTTTAATTTGGAATAGTTTGTTAAGAATATGGCATTCTCATTTTTCATATGTTATAATTTTCGTAAATATACATAAGGAGGATATAATGTATGGGATACAAAGTAAGCTTCGCAGAAGTGAACAAAATCTTTGACCAGCTCAAAGACGAGTACGAGATCTGGGCTCCGAAAAGATTTGCCGGCAAAGGCCGTTACTCTGACACGGACATCATCAAATATGACAAGGTGAACACCGTGGAAGAGATCGAGTTCAACGAGAAATCCGACTACCCGGCAAAAGAGGTGCTCAGCCCGATCACTCAGTCTCTCTTCTACTTCACCGAGGACGAATACCGCGAGAGCAAATGCACCAGCAAGAAACTTCTGATCTTCATGCGCCCGTGTGATATCAACGCACAGCATCACCAGGAGAAGATCTATCTGCAGAACGGCGGATTCGCAGACATGTACTATCAGAGAATGAACGAGAAAGTTAAAATCGTCATGATGGAGTGTACCGAAGGCTGGGATACCTGCTTCTGTGTAAGCATGGGTTCCAACAAAGCGGAAGACTACGCAATGGCTGTTCGTGTCGGCGATGGCGAATTATCCGTGGACGTGAAAGATGAAGCATTCGCACCGCTGTTTGCAGAAGCAGCTGCTTCTGATTTTAAGCCGGAGTTCATTGAGAAGAACCAGATCGAGCTGGAGATTCCGGAGATTCCGAACAAGGAAGTTCTGACCAAGCTGAAAAACCACCCGATGTGGAATGAATACAACAAGCGCTGCATCTCCTGCGGTTCCTGTACCGTTGCCTGCAGCACCTGTACCTGCTTCACCACCACCGATGTGATCTACAATGAGAACACCAACGTTGGTGAGAGAAAACGTACCACCGCTTCCTGCCAGATCGAAGGCTTCACCGACATGGCCGGCGGACATACCTTCCGCAGAACCGCAGGCGAGCGCATGCGCTACAAAGTACTGCACAAATTCCACGACTATAAGGCACGCTTCAAAGATTATCATATGTGCGTAGGCTGCGGCCGCTGCACCAGCCGTTGTCCGGAGTTCATCTCCATCACTGCTACCGTGAGAAAGATGGCCAAGGCAATCGACGAGATCATCGCAGAAGAGAATTCATAGGAAGGGGGACGTGCAGATGAATAACATTATTAAACCAGTTCCATGCAAGATTCTGGACATCAAAAAAGAAACCGAACTCGAGTGGACCTTTAAAGTAGCAACCGATATCAAACCGACTCACGGACAGTTTCTCCAGCTGTCTCTTCCGAAGATTGGTGAGGCACCGATCTCTGTCAGCGCTTACGGCGATGGCTGGGTAGATTTCACCATCCGTGCCGTTGGTAAAGTTACCGATGTGATCTTCCAGCTTCAGCCGGGCGACACCATGTTCCTGCGCGGCGCATACGGCAAGGGCTGGCCGGTAGACCAGTTCAAGGGCAAACACATGGTAGTCATCACCGGAGGCACCGGTCTGGCTCCTGTAAGAAGCATGCTGAACAAATTCTTCGAGGAAGACTATGCAGCAAGCGTTACCCTGATCTCCGGCTTCAAGAATTCTGCAGGTATCGTTTTCAAGAACGAACTGGAAGCATGGAAAGACAAATTCACCACCTTCTACACCCTGGATTCCGAGGAGAAGGAAGGCTGGAATACCGGTTTCGTAACCGAGTATGTATCCAAGGTTGACTGGGCAAGCTTCGGCGACAACTACGAAGTTGTGATTGTAGGACCGCCGCCAATGATGAAATTTACCGGTATCGAGTGCGTAAAGAACGGTGTGCCGGAAGACAAGATCTGGGTATCCTTCGAGCGTAAGATGTCCTGCGCAGTAGGTAAATGTGGCCACTGCCGTATCGACGAGGTATATGTATGCCTGGACGGTCCGGTATTCAACTACACCACCGCAAAATATCTGGTAGACTAAGGAAGGGAGCGTACGATTTATGAATCATGATATTGATGTAAAGAAAGTCCGGGTTAACTGTTTCAGACAGTCCAAAGTTGCTGGAGAATTCATGCTGCAGTTACGTGTTCCAGCCGGACTGGTAAGCGCAAAGCATCTGGCACTGGTTCAGGAGCTGTGTGAAACCTATGGAAATGGTACCTTCCATATCGGTACCCGTATGACCTTCGATATCCCGGGTATCAAATACGAGAATATTGAAGCTTGCAACAAAAAAATCAAAGAATACATCCAGGAAGTGGATGTTGAGATGTGCTGCGTTGACATGAACACCATCGCTCACCAGCCAACAGAATATGATCCGGAAGGCGGTTATCCGACCATCGGCGCACGTAACATTATGGCTTGTATCGGTAATGTTCACTGTATCAAAGGTAATGCCAACACCCAGGAGCTGGCACATAAGATCGAGAGACTGATCTTCCCGTCCCACTATCACATCAAAGTTGCTGTTGCCGGCTGCCCGAATGACTGTGTTAAGGCAAACTTCAACGATTTCGGTATCATGGGCATCTACAAGATGAACTATGACTATGATCGCTGTATCGGATGCGGTGCATGTGCAAGAGCATGTGAACATCACGCAACCGGCGTTCTTACTCTGAACAAAGATGGCAAGATCGACAAAGATGCATGCTGCTGCGTAGGCTGTGCTGAGTGTGTAATTGCCTGCCCGACCAGCGCATGGACCAGAGGCGACAAGCACCTCTATCGTGTAACCCTTGGCGGACGTACCGGTAAGCAGAATCCGCGTTCCGGTAAACTGTTCCTGAACTGGGTAACTGAGGATGTTATCCTTGGTATGTTTGCAAACTGGCAGAAGTTCTCCGCATGGGCTCTGGACTACAAACCGGAATACCTGCATGGCGGACATCTGATTGATCGTGTCGGCTACAAAGAGTTCGTGAAGCACATCTTCGAAGGCGTTGAGTTCAATCCGGAAGCTAAGGTTGCTGACGATATTTATTGGGCAGAGAACGAGCAGCGCGGCAACATGCATGTAATGCCGCTGTCCAAGCATAAGACAGCTGGTCCACAGAACAAATAATTCTGTCATGTGAAAAATCATACATTTCTGCCAGCAGGTATTACCTGCTGGCAGTTTTTATGCTGCCCACCAAATACGAAAAGGAAGACATCGGATGAAAAGCAACCTGTAATCACAATCATTACCTCTTTCCTTGTTTTAAAGGAACAGCTCACTGTATTGACTGTGCTGGGAACATTGCTGACTCTGACCGGTCTCTTTATTTCAGAACACCGTATGCACTGATTGCAAAAACCTCTTTCCTATGTTACAATCAAATGCATGGAAAGGGGCTTTTTGATTATGAAAATTGGATTTGACAACCAGAAGTATTTAACCATGCAGTCCGAACATATCCGCGAACGGATCAGTCAGTTCGGAGACAAATTATATCTGGAATTCGGGGGGAAGCTGTTTGATGATTTCCATGCTTCCCGTGTTCTTCCCGGTTTCGCACCGGATGCCAAGCTGCGGATGCTTTTACAGCTGGCAGACCAGGCAGAGATCGTCATTGCAATCAATGCAGCAGATATTGAAAAGAACAAAGTCAGACATGATCTTGGCATCACCTATGATCTGGATGTGCTTCGTTTGATTCAGGAATACCGTGATAAGGGACTTTATGTAGGCAGTGTCGTCATCACCCAATACGCCGGTCAATCCTCTGCTGACCAGTTCAAGTCAAAGCTGGAAAAACTTGGCATCCGGGTATATCGCCATTATCCGATTGAAGGGTATCCGAATAATATTTCTTATATCGTCAGTGATGAAGGGTATGGTAAGAACGACTATATCGAAACCAGTAAACCTCTGGTTATCATCACGGCTCCGGGACCGGGCAGCGGTAAGATGGCCACCTGCCTGTCTCAGCTTTATCACGAAAACAAACGCGGAATCAAAGCCGGCTATGCCAAGTTCGAGACCTTCCCGATCTGGAACATTCCGCTGAAACATCCGGTCAATCTGGCTTATGAAGCAGCAACTGCCGACTTAAACGATGTCAACATGATTGACCCGTTTCACCTGGAAGCTTACGGTGTTACCACAGTCAATTACAATCGTGATGTGGAGATCTATCCGGTTCTGGCAGCCATGTTTGAGGGAATCTACGGTTACTGTCCCTACAAGTCTCCGACCGATATGGGCGTGAATATGGCAGGCAACTGCATCATTGACGATGAAGCATGCCGCGAAGCATCCCTTCAGGAGATTATCCGGCGTTACTATCAGGCTTTGAACCGTCTGGTACAGGATCAGGGCAACAAGGAAGAGGTATACAAGATTGAACTTTTGATGAAACAGGCCAGAATCAACACCAATATGCGTCCGGTTGTTCCGGTTGCGCTGGAACTGGCAGAAAAAAACGGTTCTCCGGCTGCGGCCATGCAGCTTCCGGACGGACGGATTGTCACCGGCAAGACCAGTTCACTTCTTGGTGCCTCTGCTGCTGCTCTTCTGAATGCCGTAAAGACACTGGGACAGATTGCAGATGATGTCCACCTGATCCCCCAGGCATTCATTGAACCGATTCAGGGACTGAAGACCAGCTATCTCGGCAGCAAGAACCCGCGTCTGCATACCGACGAGATTCTGATCGCGCTGTCTATGTGCGCAGCCACCGATGAGAACGCCAGAATTGCCCTGGAACAGCTTCCAAAGCTGAGAGGATGTCAGGTACACACCTCGGTTATGCTGTCGTCTGTAGACATCAAAACGTTCGCCAAATTGGGACTGGAGCTGACCTCCGAACCATATTATGAAAGCAATAAGATTTATCATTAATCTCCAGATGTCAAAAAGAGAGACGGTTATCAAGAACAGTGCGATAACCGCCTCTCTTTTCTCTTTATCTGATTCTGCATGCCGATAATCGATTGCACTCACGAATGAAATATGTTATCATATCTGTATCTTATTTCTATTATAACTTTCTTTTGTGTCTTACAGCAACAGCATTTTGACACAATCTGATGCAACAGCATTCTAAAATCACATCTTTAAGGATGCACCTCTATGGACAAAAGAACATTAGCAAAACACTTTCCAATGATTCGTTCCCGACAGGAAATTCTGCAAAGTATTTATGAAAATCCGAAGCTCAGCGGCATTTTCCATAGCTGGATAAAGTGAACCCATTTGTCAAGACACTTTTTTTAAAAAAATAAGTTGGATTTCGGAAGGGATAATCCCATCCCCTTGTTTACCCACTAAGTGTGGATATATGAACTGTCAAGGGTGTGCTGCTGAGCAGCTTCCGAAGGAACCCTTTACAGCTCATATATCCGCGCTTACCCTTCTGGGAAGGGAGAGACAGGTTAATTACCTGTCCCAGTAGACTTCCGCCGGCGTGTGGTATTTTAACCGTGAGTGCGGACGT
>JALFHZ010000228.1 GCA_022776445.1 Lachnospiraceae bacterium | reverse complement strand
GGCGCACCGACAAATGCCAGAGTATGTTTTCCCAGAGAAAGGGTATCCCCTTCCTTTACAACAATGCGTTTCTCCTCAAAATCTGTTCCAAAGAACTGCTTCATCATGCCAAATGCCTTATCACTGGATACAATAGTGGTATCCGGATAGACGCTCATGAAGCTTGCAATATTGGCAGAATGATCCGGCTCCATATGCTGTACAATCAGATAATCCGGATGACGGTCACCGAGAAGCGCCCCGATCTGATCCAGCCATTCGTGCTTGAATCGCACATCCACAGTATCCATGACTGCGATCTTCTCATCCATAATCACATAGGAGTTATATGACATACCGTTCGGCACCACATACTGGCCTTCAAACAAGTCCACTTCATGATCATTCACACCGACATATTTAATGTCATTGGTAATTTCCATCTGTATGATCTCCTTTTCATTTTTTTCGAATAGAATCATTATAGCATAGATGATTGTGTTTTGTATATTTTTTTATCAATCAATTAGTAAATGTCTCGCATCCGCTTCGCTCCTGCTCGATGGACGGCTGTCGCCGTATGTCCCCACGCAGCCACGCAGTGCCCCATCTCGCATCCGCTTCGCTCCTGCTCGATGGACGGCTGTCGCCGTATGTCCCCACACGGACACGCAGTGCCCCATCTCGCATCCGCTTTGCTCCTGCTCGATGGACGGCTGTCGCCGTATAGCATAAAAAGAAAAGGATCCCCGGGAAAAGCCAGCTTTCCCCGGGGATCCTTTTCTTTCCATGCTGCACTGCTCGTAGCTATGCCAGGTTTGTATACCCCATCAGGTATCGGTCTACTTCTTTTGCTACCTCGCGGCCTTCGTGGATGGCCCATACGACCAGGGACTGGCCTCTGTGCATGTCGCCGGTTACGAAGATTTTCTCCATGTTGGTCGCGTATCTTCCCGCCTCGGTGGCCACGTTGGTTCTGGCATTGAGTTCGACTCCGAATGCGTCTGCCACGTAACTTTGCGCTCCAAGGAATCCGGCTGCGATCAGAACCAGATCAGCAGGTATTTCGCGCTCGCTGCCTTCTACCGGCACCATCATCATGCGGCCGGATTCAGGATCCTTCTGGGAGGAGAGGCTGACAAGAATAGCCTTGCATACCTTGCCGGACTCGTCTTTGATAAACTCCTTCACCGTGGTCTGGTAGACACGTGGATCATGACCAAATACCGCAATCGCTTCTTCCTGACCGTAATCGGTCTTGCAGATGCGCGGCCACTCCGGCCAGGTATTGTTTTCTGCGCGTTTGTCCGGAAGCTTCGGCATCATCTCCAACTGTGTCACGGACGCGCAGCCATGCCGGATGGAGGTTCCCACGCAGTCATTGCCGGTATCGCCGCCGCCGATGACGATGACGTGTGTATCTTTGGCAGAGATATAATTGCCGTCCTCCAGATTGGAATTCAGCAGGCTCTTTGTGGTGGACTTCAGGAAATCCACAGCAAAGTAAATGCCTTCTGCATCGCGGCCCGGAACCTGAATATCTCTCGGATTGGATGCTCCGCACGCAAGAATAATGCTGTCAAACTCGCGTTTCAGTTTGCCCACCTTGTAGTTTCGTCCCACATCAGCTCCGGTTACAAAGGTCACTCCTTCTTCTTTCATCACATGGATCTTCCGGTCAATGATGTGTTTTTCCAGCTTCATATTCGGAATGCCGTACATCAGAAGTCCGCCGACGCGGTCTTCCCGCTCAAATACGGTCACGTTATGACCACGCTTGTTCAGCTGATCCGCTGCCGCCAGTCCGGATGGACCGGAACCGATGATTGCAATCTTTTTATCGGTTCTCAGTTTTGGCGGACGTGCGCCTGCCTTCCCGGTCTCATATGCCTTTTCAATAATCGCATGCTCATTTTCCTTGATGCTGACCGGATTTCCGTTCAGGCCGCAGGTACATGCCGCCTCACAAAGCGCCGGACATACACGGCTGGTGAATTCCGGAAAGCTGTTGGTCTTTTTCAGGCGGTTGTATGCCTGCGCCCAGTTTCCGTTATATACCAGATCATTCCACTCCGGAATCAGATTGTTCAGCGGACACCCGGATACCATGCCGTTTAACACCATACCGGACTGGCAGAACGGAACGCCGCACTCCATGCAGCGAGCGCCCTGCTTTCTCTGCTGTTCTTCGCTCAGAGGAGTATGGAATTCATTGAAATTTTTAATTCGTTCCAACGGGCTTACTGCCTCGCTGGTCACTCTGTCATATTCTAAAAATCCTGTTGGCTTTCCCATTTTCACTCCTCCTTACTTTCTCTGATTCGCATAAAATGCTTCGATCTGCGCCTGTTCGCTGCTGAGTCCCTTTTCCTCCATCTGAACGATGGTGTTCATCATGCGGCGGTAATCATGCGGCATTACTTTCTTGAATTTCGGAAGATACTCTCCGAAATGATCCAGAATAAATTTGCCCTTTTCGGAATTGGTATAAGCCACATGCTCCTGAATCATCTCCTTCAGTTCCAGGACATCGTATTTGTTCGTCACTTCTTCCAGGGAAACCAACGATTTATTCATTCTCTTATATAAATCACGTTTTTCATCCAGCACATAAGCGATACCTCCGCTCATACCTGCCGCAAAGTTCTTGCCGGTCGGTCCAAGCACAACCACGCGTCCGCCGGTCATATACTCACATCCATGGTCGCCGACCCCTTCCACCACTGCGGTCGCACCGGAGTTGCGGACACAGAAACGTTCACCGGCCACACCATTGATAAATGCCTTGCCGCTGGTTGCTCCGTACAGAGCCACGTTTCCGATAACAATATTGTCCTCTGCCTTGAACTGAACACCCTTCGGCGGATATACGATCAGCTTGCCGCCGGACAGACCCTTACCGAAGTAGTCATTGCTGTCGCCTACCAGTTCCAGAGTCAGTCCCTTCGGGATAAATGCGCCGAAGCTCTGTCCGCCGCTTCCGTTGCACTGGATCGTAAAGGTATCCTCTGCCAGACCTTCCGGATACATCCGGGTGATTTCAGAACCAAAGATGGTACCCAGGGTACGGTTCACGTTGGAGACATCGATCTGCAGGCTTCTCTTCTGCTTATTGTTCAGAGCTGATTTCAGCTTTTTCAGGATTACTTCTTCATCTACGGTCTTTTCCAGCTCAAAATCATACTCCAGCTTGTCATGATAGCCGCGGAACTTCACTCCTTCGTACGGATTGCCCAGAATATTGGACAGATCCACCTTCGCCGCACGCTCGTTCGGAATCACATCCTTTTTCTTGAGCAGATCGGTACGGCCAACCAGCTCATCCACCGAGCGTACGGCCAGCTTTGCCATATACTCTCTCAGTTCCTGAGCTACAAAATGCATGAAGTTGACTACGTATTCCGGTTTCCCTCGGAAACGCTTTCTCAGCTCCGGATTCTGCGTTGCAATACCTACCGGGCAGGTATCCAGATTGCAGACACGCATCATAACGCATCCCATGGTTACCAGCGGAGCTGTCGCAAAACCAAATTCCTCTGCGCCCAGCATACATGCGATCGCCACGTCACGGCCGGTCATCAGCTTACCGTCTGTCTCCAGAATCACCTTGTCACGCAGTCCATTCATAATCAGCGTCTGGTGTGCTTCTGCCACACCCAGCTCCCATGGAAGTCCCGCGTTGTAGATCGAGTTTCTCGGAGCCGCACCGGTACCTCCGTCAAAAGCGGATACCAGGATAACCTGCGCACCGGCTTTTGCAACACCGGCAGCAACGGTTCCGACACCAGCCTCTGATACCAGTTTGACGGAAATTCTCGCCCTGGTGTTGGAATTTTTCAGGTCATAAATAAGCTGTGCCAGATCCTCAATCGAGTAAATATCATGATGCGGCGGCGGGGAAATCAGGCCCACACCGGTGGTTGAGTGACGGGTCTTTGCGATCCACGGATATACCTTTCCGCCCGGAAGCTGACCGCCCTCACCAGGCTTCGCGCCCTGTGCCATCTTAATCTGGATTTCCTGCGCACTCACCAGATAACGGGAGGTGACGCCGAAACGGCCGGATGCCACCTGCTTGATCGCGGAGCAGCGGTTGTTGTTCTTCGGCCCCGGAACCAGACGGTCCAGACTCTCGCCGCCCTCACCGGTATTGGACTTGCCGCCCAGACGGTTCATTGCAATTGCCAGAGTCTCATGTGCCTCCTGCGAGATGGAGCCATACGACATGGCGCCGGTCTTGAACCGCTTCACAATGGAATCCACACTCTCAACCTCATCGATCGGGATACCGCCGTTTTCGTCAAATTTAAAGTCCATCAGACTGCGAAGGTTGATCGTCTGACCTTCCTCATTGAGCGCGTGGCTGTACTGCTTGAATAAATCATAATTGCCGGTTCTGGTTGACTCCTGCAGCAGATGAATCGTACGCGGATTGTACAGATGCTCCTCCTGACCGGCACGCTCCTTGTGGCTTCCCACGCTCTCCAGTGTCAGATCCACATCCAATCCCAGCGGATCAAATGCGGTGGAATGCAGCACATCCACATCATTGGCAATGTCTTCCAGCGTAATGCCGCCCACACGGCTTACGGTGTCAGTAAAATATTTGTCAACCACTTCCTTCGAAATACCGATTGCTTCAAAAATCTGTGCGCCCTGATAAGACTGAATGGTGGAAATACCCATCTTGGAAGCGATCTTGACGATGCCGTGCAGCACCGCAGAGTTATAATCATCCACAGCTGCATAGTAATCCTTATCCAGCATTTTGGTCTCAATCAGATACCGTACAGACTCCTGCGCCAGATACGGATTGATCGCACATGCACCATACCCCAGCAGCGTTGCAAAATGATGAACCTCTCTGGGCTCGCCGCTCTCCAGAATCAGCGCCATGGATGTGCGCTTTTTAGTCTTTACCAGATGCTGCTGCAGTGCGGAAACTGCCAGCAGGGACGGGATCGGCACATGATTCTCATCGATATCACGGTCAGACAGGATGATGATGTTCACGCCATCCCGATGCGCACGATCTACCTCCAGGAACAGACGGTCGATCGCCTTTTCCAGAGAGGTATTTTTATAATAGGTAATCGGAATTACCTCTACCTTGAATCCCGGTTTATTCATATATTTAATCCGCATCAGATCGGTACAGGTCAGAATCGGATTATCCACCTTCAGAATCTTGCAGTTCTCCGGTTTTTCTTCCAGCACATTGCCTTCTTCACCAACATACACCGTAGTGGAAGTCACGATTTCCTCACGAATCGCATCGATCGGAGGATTCGTCACCTGTGCAAACAGCTGTTTGAAATAATTGAACAGCGGCTGATGTTTCTTGGAAAGCACTGCAAGCGGACTGTCCGCACCCATCGCAGATACAGCCTCTGCCCCATTCAATGCCATCGGCAGAATCATGGTCTTGTACTGCTCATAGGTATAGCCATAAGTTTTCTGAAGTCTCGCCCGCTCCTCCTTGCTCATCGCCGGAACGCCCTTATTCGGGATCGGCAGATCCTTCAGATCAATCAGGTTGGCATCCAGCCACTCACCATACGGTCTGCGGGATGCATAGCGCTGCTTCAGTTCATCATCACCGACCAGCTCTCCCTTCACGGTATCCACCAGAAGCATTCTGCCCGGTCTTAAACGCTCTTTCTTCACCACATGCGCCTGCTCAATATCAATCGCGCCGACCTCTGATGCCAGAATCACCTGATCATCATCCGTGATATAATAGCGGGAAGGACGCAGGCCGTTGCGGTCCAGTACCGCACCCAGCAGATCACCATCACTGAATACGATGGAAGCAGGTCCGTCCCACGGCTCCATCATGGTCGCATAGTAACGGTAGAAATCCTTAACCTCCTGCGGCATGGACTTGTCATGTGCCCATGGTGCCGGAATCGTCACCATGACGGCCAGCGGAAGCTCCATTCCGCTCATCATCATGAATTCCAGCGCATTGTCCAGCATGGCCGAATCGGAACCCTCCTGATTGATGATCGGCAGTACCTTGTGCATCTGGGATTTAAAATACGGAGACTCCATATTTTCTTCCCGCGCCATCATCTTGTCAACATTTCCGCGGATCGTATTGATCTCACCGTTATGTACAATAATGCGGTTCGGATGTGCACGCATCCAGCTCGGATTCGTATTGGTGCTGAAACGGGAATGTACGGTGGCAATCGCAGATTCATAATCCGGATCCTGCAGATCATCAAAGAACTGTCTCAGCTCTTTCACCAGGAACATGCCCTTGTATACGATGGTTCGGCTGCTCATGGACACCACATAGGTATTGTCGTTGCTCTGCTCAAACACACGGCGCGCAACGTACAATCTGCGGTCAAAATCCAGCCCCTTTTCCACATCCTGCGGCTTTCCGATAAATCCCTGCACAATGTAAGGCATTTTCTCCACGGCCTTGTCACCGATCTTCTCCGGATGAATCGGAAGATCTCTCCAGCCAAGGAACTTCAGTCCTTCCTTCTTTACGATAATCTCCAGCATCTTCTTGGCCTGATTTCTCGCAAGCTCATCCTGCGGGAAAAAGAACATGCCGACGCCATATTCACGCTCTCCGCCAAGCTTGATGCCCAGAGGTTCTGTCACTTTTTTGAAAAATCTGTGGGATATCTGAAGCATGATTCCGACACCATCTCCGGTCTTGCCTTCCGCATCCTTACCGGCACGATGTTCCAGGTTCTCCACAATATGAAGCGCCTGTTCCACCGTTTTGTGCGTTTTGATACCTTTTATGTTGGCAACTGCACCGATACCGCAGTTATCGTGTTCAAATCGCGGATCATACAGACCCGGAGTCTCTGTAACTTCTACTGTTCTCTGATCGCTCTCCATAATCATTTCCTTTCCTGTTGTTCTGCAGGTGGGGGCAGAAATCCGTTTCTGATAATGTGTCACTTTACAGCGTGAAAGCCCGCAAAATAAAAAGAGAGAGTCCACACGTAATCGGACTCTCGCACCTTTGCGATATTGGCTCCATAGCCATACTCTATGATTCAGACACATTTCGGATTTCTGTATCTGCAAGTTTTAATGATAATACTACAGATTTGTTCATTTGTAAACAACTTTTTGAATTTTAATTGTCAGATAATTTGACCATTTACAATTTATTTTATTATTATCTGTCTTTTCGTATAATATGCTGTTTTAAATACGGATTATTTTAAATTGAGTATTGATTTCCCAACATAAACCTGTCTAAAACAAAAAAGAGGCCGCCAATAAAGCAACCTCTCATGTACCTCTCCTATGAAGCTTTCTGCTTACAGCTCACCCAGTCCGCTCTCAATTGCTGCGCTGATGGTCTCCATTGCTGCTGCCTCGTCCTCACCGTCACAGATCAGGGTAATCTCGGTACCGGACTTGATGCCTGCTGCCATAACATTCAGAACGCTCTTAGCTACGATTCTCTTGCCGCCGCATTCGATCAGAACATCACATTTAAACTTCATTGCAGTCTGAGACAGAACTCCTGCTGGTCTTAAATGTAAACCGGATGGATTTACAACTGTTAAATTCTTTGTAAGCATATGGTATTCTCCTTTATTAATTAATATAGTCCCTCCAAAATCCGCATAAATCACGCGAACCTTTATAAGAAATTTTATTACAAATCCCGGTATGTGTCAAGTGCAACCGTCCGGTCAGCTGTCATTTTTCACAGGTATTTGCCCCGGTCTCCCCGGCGTCTTTCTGCCGCTTCTCCTGCTCCATCCTTGAGTAGACACAGCCGCAGTAATTCTGCCGGTACAGACCATATTCCGCAGATAATTCCACAGACCGCTTATAGCCATTCTTCTTCTTAAAATCCGAAGGAAGATGCCGCACATGGTAAATCTCTCCAAGCTCCTCACCGATCGCGTTAAGCTTCTGCGCGTTCTTGAGCGGACTGATCGTCAAAGTCGTCGTAAAGCAGTCATATTCGCCCTGTACCGCCATTTTCGCCGCTTCTTCGAGTCTCAGACGGTAACATCTGAAACACCGTTCTCCGCCCTCCTGGACGTCCTCAAGCCCTTTTGCCATCGCATAAAAACGTTCCGGATCGTACACGCCGACTTCCAGACGGATCGGGTGCTTCGCAGGAAGCGCTTCAATCAGACGCCTCTGCTCCTCCACACGTTTTTCATACTCCTCCCGCGGAGAAATATTGGGATTATAATAGAATACCGTAATCTCAAAATACTGAGACAGATACTCCAGCACATAGCTGCTGCATGGTGCACAGCAACTATGCAACAAGAGCCGGGGGACCCGACTCTCGCTGCAGTTTTCTTTTATGAAATTTTCCAGCTCTCTCTGGTAATTTTTCTGATTCATATCGCCTCTCAGGAAACTCCTTACAGAAAGTCTCGGATACGCTTGCTCCGAACCGGATTGCGCAGCTTACGCAGTGCCTTCGCTTCAATCTGACGGATACGCTCTCTGGTGACGTTGAACTCTTTGCCGACCTCCTCCAGTGTACGCGGATGTCCGTCCTCCAGACCGAAACGCAGGACAATTACCTGCCGCTCACGTTCCTTCAGATCGCCCAGGAGTGCATCAATATGCTCTCTCAGCATCACGGATTCCACATTGCCTTCCGGAGTCAGTACGTTGTTGTCTGCCACAAAGTCGCCCAGGTTGGAGTCATCCTCCTCACCGATCGGCGTCTCCAGAGATGCAGGTTCTCTTGCAATCTGCATAATCTCCATCACTTTATCCTCAGACATATCCAGCGCCTCAGCAAGCTCCGTCACCGAAGGCTCATAGCCCAGTTCAAGCGTCAGCTTTCGCTGCATCTTGGACATCTTATTGATCGTCTCTACCATATGCACCGGTACACGGATGGTACGTGCCTGGTCTGCAAGTGCCCTGGTCACGGACTGTCTGATCCACCAAGTAGCATATGTACTCAGCTTATATCCTTTAGTATAATCAAATTTCTCGACGCCCTTAATCAGTCCCAGGTTTCCCTCCTGTACCAGATCAAGAAAGCTCATTCCGCGGCCGGTGTAGCGCTTCGCGATGCTTACAACCAGTCTCAGGTTTGCCTCAATCAGACGTTCCTTTGCATGCTCATCACCTTCTGCTTTCCGCTTGGCAAGAGTCATTTCCTCGTCTGCGCTGAGAAGCGGCACCGTACCAATCTCCTTCAGGTACATACGAACCGGATCCTCGGTTCCGATACCCTCCAGCAAATCTACTGCATCCAGGTCGATGTCCTCGACGTCCTTCATGAAACTGTCATCTGCATCAATGTCATCGTCGTCCAGCATAAGCGGCTCTTCCGCCAGAATATTATCATCAATGACCGGTATTACATCAATGCGACGCTCTTCAAGATAGGAATAGATCTGCTCCATCTGCTCCGGACTCAGGTTATCACCAGCGAAAAAATCGTTAATCTCGCCTACATCCAGTGCATTATGCTTCGTCTTGGCAACTTCTACCAGCTTTTTCAGCTTTTCTAAAAAATTGTCTTTTTCCACAAGTAACGTCCTTTCACCCAAAGGTTTAAAAAGTCTACAATGATCTATTATATAACAGTGACTGTCATATTTCAACATTTTTTATAACTTTTTCAGCAATATCTGCGCTGATTTTTTCGAATGCAGAGCGCCCGGCAGAGATTATCCACCTGAACTTCCGTCCTGCTGCCGCCGAATTCTCCATCCAGCACCCAGTCCACCGGTTCTTCCGACAGAAAGCGGACAGATCCTGTCTTGAATTTATAAACCAGCTCACTGCTTTCATCCCGCAGAATCAGGCTGGAAACAATGCTGCTGAACTCCACCGGAGTCTTCGGAGTCCGGATCAGAAGCACCTCAAACAGGCCGTCGCCCAGAGCCACATCCTGATTCACCAGCCCTTTAAAGCCTCCGACACTCATCGTGTTAGTCACCATGCCGAAGATGAATTCGCCCTCCAGCTTCAGTTCCTCGCACTCCACCTTCATCGGGTAAGAGCGGATCGAGGCAAGCCCCTTTACGCTCTCCAGTACATACGCCTGATGCCCCAGCAGGTTTTTCTTATCCTGCGGGGTCAGATAGGAAACCTCCGTAAACGCTCCGAATCCTGCAAGATAAACAAAATACCGTTCTTTGCAGAAAGAGCCGATCTCAATCGGATAATCCTCCCCGCATACCGCTGCGCAGGCAGAAGCGCTCATTTTTCTGGGTATCTCCAGACTGGCCGCGAAATCATTGGTAGAACCGGCCGGAATATATCCGAGCGCCGGCTTTTTCTTCAGGTGCATCATCCCTGTGACAGTCTCATTCAGAGTACCGTCTCCGCCGCTGCAGACGATCAGGTCCTTATGCTCCCCCTCCCGCATCACTGTGCGGCAGGCGTCCATCGCACACTGGGTAATGTGCACCTGAACCTGATACCCCGCTTCTGTAAATATATTCAGAACTTCCAGAAGATGATATTTCATCTTTTCCTTCCCGGACTTGGGGTTCACAATCAGAAGCATCTTTTTCTTTCTGGGCATAATACCATCACCTCTCTTACAGTATCATCCTTTTATCAGCTTCGTATACCTGCCAAACGCATTTGGCAGAGGGTAGTGCTCTTTCAGTTCTTCTCCGCGCACCGCAAGGAAGGTCTCCGGCAGTGCCCGTTTCAGCAGAATCCGGTAACCGATCATCCGCCATTCCACATGGGAAAAAATGTGTTTTGCCTCCGGCAGCACCTCTGTCCTGACAATTGCCTCCGGATCCAGGCCGAATGCCGCCGCCAGTTCCTCCGGCTTCAGATGCCCTTCCACATTCGGAAGCTCATAAAGCGACGCCAGAAGGCCGCTGTCTTCTCTTCTGCGGATCGCAATCCGGTGTCCCTCACCCGCTTCGGTTTCTCCGGGCGCTTCGATGATGCATACCGTTCGCTCCTCAATTCTCCGCTTCTTCGGCGGGGTCTTGACCGGCAGTTCCCCGATCAGTCCTTTCTGTCTGGCAAGGCAGATGGATTCCAGCGGGCACTCCCCGCATTTCGGCTGCCCGTTCGGCACGCAGACCATCGCGCCGATCTCAATCAGCCCCTGATTGAAATGGCTGGCGCGGTCACGAGGCATCGTCTCCCTCAGTTCCTCCTCCATCCGGCGTTTTGTGGACTGTTTCAGAATATCCTCATAGCTGGCCGTCACACGGGAAATCACCCGCAGGACATTGCCGTCCACTGCCGGAACCGGAATTCCGAACGCAATCGAAGCGATCGCCCCCGCCGTATAACTGCCGATCCCGGGCAGCTTCAGAAGCTGCTCATAATCCGCCGGCATCCGACCGCCGTATTCATCCATAATCACCTGTGCCGCCTTTTTCAGATTGCGGGCGCGGTTGTAATATCCAAGGCCTTCCCATAGCTTCATCAGCCGGTCATCCTCTGCTTCTGCCAATGCCCGAACATCCGGAAGTGCCTCCATAAACCGTTCAAAATAAGGCTTCACCGCCTCCACCCGGGTCTGCTGCAGCATGATCTCCGAGATCCAGACACGATACGGCTTCGGATCCTCGCGCCAGGGAAGAATTCTGGCATGCTCCTCATACCACCCCAGAAGCGGTCCGTTCATCGCCCTGAGCCGCTCTGCGGGTGCCAGCGGACTCTCTTCATACTCCAGCACCTTCAGACGGCTGTAAAGGTCTTTTACCATATCAGACATAGCCATAAATCCCCCGTACGGAAACTTCGCCGGACATCACGCTGTTTACTTGTCCGTCCGCCGTCTCGACCATCAGCTCACCCGCATCATTGATCCCGTGGGAAATGCCCGTGTACGCTCCCTTCGGCGCCAGCACCCGGACCTCCCGTCCGCGGTTCAGCAGACGCTGATTATAGGCATCCTTCAGGATCCGGAAATCCAATGTCTCCAGAAACTGCTGATAATAATGCTCCCACGCTTCCATCACAGCAGCCACCAGGGCTGCACGGTTCACCGGCTTCCCCGTACACAGCCGCAGAGACGTCGCCGTATCCCGGATCTCCTCCGGAAAAGCATCGGTATTGGCATTGATGCCGATGCCGACCACCACATACTGAATACTGTCTACATCCGTGCTCATCTCTGTCAGGATCCCGCTTACCTTGCGTCCGTCCGACACAAGATCGTTGGGCCATTTGATGCCGCATTCCAGACCACAGGTGACACGAATCGCCTCCTCCACCGCCATCGCTGCCACCAGCGTCAGCATGGAAGCATGATACGGCTCAAACTCCGGACGAAGCAGGAAGCTCATCCAGACACCGCTTCCTCTGGGCGATACCCAGCTTCTGCCGCGGCGCCCCTTTCCGGCATTCTGCAGTTCCGCCACGACAAGTGTACCTTCCGGCGCTCCATGCTCCGCAAGGCGTTTTACTTCATTATTCGTGGAGTCAACCTCGTCCAGGAAGACCAGGCTGCATCCTGCCTGCCTGGTCTTCAACAAACTCCTTATCTCTGAATCATTATATACATCTCCGCTCGCCACCAGACGGTATCCGCGGTTGCGCACTGCCTCAATCTGATACCCTTCCTCCTGGAGCTGGCGGATCACTTTCCATACCGCAGTCCGCGATACGCCCAGTCGCTCACAGAGCTCCTGACCGGATACATGGTCCTGCGATGCTTTTAAATATGCAAGAATCTTATCTTTCAAACTTACCTCCAGATACTGACCGCACTGATGATGCCCACCAGAAGCAGTCCCAATGCAGCCGCACACTGAGCAAGGCTGCCTGCCTTCTTTTTCCTGTCATGACCGCTCTCCCCCAGCCGGTACCAGCCGTTGACTCCGTTGAGCAGAGCCGCCAGCCAGAAAATCAGCGGGAACAGGAACTGGTTGTTGTCCGGATCCAGAAAAGCCAGAATCGCGCAGATTACCACCAGGATCCCGACGACAATATGAAGGCAGTCCAGAATCAACGCCGCATTGCGCGGGTTGCGCTTTTTATCGCGAATCATAAAACCTGATCTCCCAATGTCGCAGCCATCACTGCCTTGATGGTATGCATCCGGTTCTCTGCCTCATCAAATACCTTGGACTGCTCTGACTCAAATACCTCGTCGGTGACTTCCATATCACGGATACCGAAGCGCTCTCCCATCTCCTTGCCGATCTTCGTCTTCAGATCATGGAAGGACGGCAGGCAGTGCAGGAAGATCGCCTGCTCACCGGCATTCTTCATCACATCCGCAGTCACCTTGTACGGGGTCAGATCATGGATACGCTCCTCCCATACCTCATCCGGCTCACCCATGGATACCCATACATCGGTACAGATCACATCCGCACCCTTCGTACCGGCCGTCACATCCTCGGTCAGTGTAATGGTCGCTCCGGACTCTTTTGCGTATGCCTCACACTGGGCTACCAGCTCCGGATTCGGGAAATACTTCTTCGGTGCGCATGCCACAAAATGCATGCCCATCTTCGCGCAGGCGATCATGTAGGAATTGCCCATATTGTAGCGCGCATCCCCCAGATATACCAGCTTCACGCCTTTTAACCGTCCCAGATGTTCGCGGATCGTCAGCAGATCCGCCAGCATCTGTGTCGGATGATACTCATTGGTCAGACCGTTCCAGACCGGAACGCCGGCATATCTCGCCAGCTCCTCCACAATCTCCTGGCCAAATCCGCGGTACTCGATACCGTCGTAGATTCTGCCCAGCACACGTGCGGTATCCGCGATGCTCTCCTTCTTGCCGATCTGGGAGCTGGTCGGATCCAGATACGTGGTTCCCATTCCCATATCATGCGCCGCCACCTCAAATGAACATCTGGTTCTGGTGCTGTTTTTCTCAAAAATCAGTGCAACATTTTTGCCCTTGTAATGGTCTACCGGGATACCTTCTTTCTTCTTTCTCTTCAGTTCTGCCGCGAGATCCAGAAGATATGTGATCTCCTCCTGTGTATAATCTTTCAGTGTAAGAAAATGTCTTCCTTTCAGGTCCATAATTGTTTTTCTCCTCCTCTTTTCTCAGAATATTACATATAATCTACTATAATGGCAGTAAACTGTCAAGTTTTCCGAGATGAATATACACGTTTTGTACAATCTCATCAACTGCATAAATATGCAGTCTATTCATTTTCAACTTCTTCGCCCACGCTTCCAGCAGCGCCAGATACAGTTCCCTGTAATCCCAGTTTTCTCCCAGCTTCAGCTGATCGGCAAGCGCAGGGAACACCCGCTCCGTAAAGGCACGGTATCCGGAAAGCTGTCCACGCTCCTCCTCATCCAGATGCGGAAACAGCTGAAGCTTCAAAAGCTCCAGCTCCGACATCATCTTATCAAAATAATAGGCCTCCGACTGCGGGGCATCGATATAATAGCTTCGCCCCGCCAGCCCGTAGAGCATCCGCTTCGCGTCATAGTAGCCGAGCTTCATGTTCTTTACGGTCCGCCTGGAGTCAAACTCCAGAATACCGCCCAGATTCTGGCGCGGCGCGATCCGGTGCACGGTAACCTCGTCCGGAATCTCGATCCATTTCTCCGTATCGATGCCCGGTCCGTAGATCCGAATCACGATGATATCCCGGTACCCCTGCTCCAGAAGCACATCCACCGGGACATTGTTGAGCATCCCGCCGTCCATGTAACGCCTGCCGCCCAGCTTTTCATTCTTGAATACAAGGAAATAGGCGCTCGCCAGCAGTGCGTCTCCGATCTCTCCTTCCGGCAGATTCCTGACATCCAGCACCATCTGCCGGCGCTCATCCACAGAAAAGGTTGTCACAAACAATTCCCGTTCCGACTGGCGGATCTTCCTTTCGTCCACACTGTCCGCGATCAGCTGCCGCAGCGGAGCGATATCAATGCCGCCGTCCTTCAGAATACTGGCCGCTCCGCTCAGTGCCTCCTTGAAACCGACACTTTTCCAGTCCTGCAGAAGCTCCACCGGGATCTCGTCCACATCCATCACCCTGGAGTAACTGATATTCTTCCAGAGATTTTCTGCCTTTTCCAGATCGTCCATACACATCAGCGCCCCGTTGAGTGCCCCCACCGAGGATCCCGCAATCCCGCGGATCTGCACACCGGCTTCCTTCAGCGCCTTCCACGCTCCGATCTGATAAGCCCCTCTGGCTCCTCCGCCTTCCAGCACAATTCCATACGGTCTGCTGATATCAATCTGCAGCTGCACGGCTTCACCTCTGCTTTCCTTCGCTGTCCTCCACAACTTCCGCAGCGGCCTTCACAAGCCCGGCAATCCCCTGAATCTCAGACGGAATGATAATCTTCGTAGCCTTGCCGTCCGCCGCTGCCATAAACGCCTCCAGGCTCTTGAGACGCAGCACGGCTTCATCCGCACCCGCTTCCTTCAGGAAACGCAGACCGTCCGCATTCGCCTTCTGCACCTTCAGAATTGCCTCTGCCTCACCTTCTGCTTCCTTGATACGCTTCTCCTTCTCAGCCTCTGCATGAAGGATCGCCGCCTGCTTATCTGCCTCCGCGTCCAGAATTGCAGATTCCTTCTTACCTTCCGCAACCAGAATCGTGGACTTCTTCTCACCCTCCGCACGAAGAATCGCTTCACGCCGCTCACGCTCTGCCTTCATCTGCTTCTCCATGGCATCCTGAATCGCAGCCGGCGGAATGATATTCTTAAGCTCCACGCGGTTCACCTTGATGCCCCACGGATCCGTAGCCACATCCAGAGACGCCCGCATCTTGGTATTGATCGTCTCGCGGGATGTCAGAGTCTGATCCAGTTCCAGATCGCCGATGATATTACGAAGCGTTGTCGCCGTCAGATTCTCAATCGCCATGATCGGGTTCTCCACACCATACGCAAACAGCTTCGGGTCTGTAATCTGGAAAAACACAACCGTATCGATCCGCATGGTAACGTTATCCTTCGTGATCACCGGCTGCGGTGCAAAGTCAACCACCTGTTCCTTCAGGACCACGCGTTTGGCCACACGATCAATAAACGGAATCAGAAAATGAATCCCGACAGACCAGGTTCCCAGATAAGCGCCCAGTCGCTCCACCAC
Source organism: Lachnospiraceae bacterium (assembly GCA_022776445.1). GTDB lineage: Bacteria > Bacillota > Clostridia > Lachnospirales > Lachnospiraceae > Brotaphodocola. Next base: position 110 of record JALFHZ010000228.1, on the reverse strand, counting down.
CAGCGCATTCGCCTGCGGCACGATCCGGATGCAGGAGACCAGCACCAGAAGCACCACCAGCAGCAATATCATAAAAAATGTCAGTCCAATAAAACCCATTTGATTAGTCC
>JALFHZ010000027.1 GCA_022776445.1 Lachnospiraceae bacterium | reverse complement strand
GCTTCCTGCAGGATTTTGGTGTTTTCTGCATCCTGCTCTTTCCATAGTTCGCGCTGCCTGACAGAAGACTCCTGCGCTGCCTGATAGATAATCTCCTGATCCTCCCGCGGCAGCTGCTCCATCACCGCTTTGTTCATGATGATCACTTCCGGGATCCGCACATGCTCATCAGTGACAATATGTTTTGCACATGCATAATGCCCCGTACTGATGTAACTGGAAAAATTATTCTCCGCTCCATCCACTTCTCCGTTTTTCAAAGCCGATCCCACCTTATTGTAGGAGATTTCCACCGGTTCCGCTCCAAGCGCCCGAATCATATCCGACATAAAAGCGCTCTCCTGTACACGTATTTTTAAACCTCTCAGATCCTTCACACCGCAAACTGCCCGATCTGTAGTATAGAAGTTTCTGGCACCGGCATCATACCAGCAAAGCCCTTCCACTCCGATCTCACGCATCTTTTCCAGATACTCATCTCCGATCTTACTGTCCAGCACATTCCACATATGATCCGCACTTTCATAAAGATACGGCATCTGAAGTGCGATCAGCTCCGGCTCGTAATCCGTCAAAAGGGCGATCGATACTCTGGCAAGGTCGATTCCGCCATACATCACCTGAGAAACCGTTGACTTCTCGTCACCAAGCTGCCCGGAATGATAATTCAGGATCTTGATTCTCCCTTCTGTCCGTTGTTCAACCAATTCCGCAAAATAGTCACATGCCCTGGATGCCGGATGTTCAGGCCCCTGATTATTAGCCAAGCGAAGCATGACTCTGCCATCCCGTGTCATCGGTTCCTGCAGATTCGTTCTCGTCTGCAGTGTATTCAGTTCTGACGTCCTCCTTCCTTGCAGATTATGAATTCTCAACAGGGAGAAAACTGTAAAAATTAACAACAATGTGATTCCTGACGCAATAATTTGTTTGGTAATTTTATTCATTTCTCCTCCTTGTTTTATAATTTTATTATACAATTTATACTCATCTTATTTGTATGGTAATTTTCGTTTATATCTAGTACTTTTCATTCACCTGATACAGGATCTGATTCCGATATTCTGTCGGCGTAAACCCGGTTCTTTTCCGGAACACCTTTGTAAAATAATTCGGATCCGGATATCCGATCATACCGCCCACTTCCTTCACCGTCAAAAGCGGACTGCCGAGATACTGTTTGGCAGCATCAACCCTCACCTTAATCAGATAATCCTTGCAGGAGATATCATACATCTGCCGAAATATCCGGTTAAAATAACTGGCTGAAATCTGGAAATGATCTGCCAGACTTTCCACAGATATATCGTCCATATAGTTCGAGTCTATAATTCTCTTTGCCTCTACCACGATCATAGAGGAACGATCACCCGCCCGTTTCCCGGCTGAATCCTCCTCAGCTGGCTCAGGTATCATTTCTACCACTGGCTCTTGAAGTTTTCTGATGTTTTCTTTTTCCAGGACACTCTCCTGCCAATCCCCCTTTTTTTTCGCTCCGATCCGTCGAAATACCGCTGCCAGCTCTTCTTCGTCCACCGGTTTCAGCAGAAATTCCTCTGCACCGATTCGGATTGCCTGTCTTGCATAATGAAATTCTGCGTAAGCAGTCAAAAATATGACAGAGCATTCCGGAATCATTTCCCGAATCTTCTTTGCAGCCTCAATGCCGTTCATGATCGGCATCTCAATGTCCATAATCACAATATCCGGCTGTATCTCCACTGCCTTTTCCACCGCTCTTCTTCCGTTCCCTGCCTCGGCAATCACTCCGATCTGCGGAAAATGTTCCTCTATAATTTCACGAATAGTCGCGCAGGACATCGCCTCATCATCTACAATCAAAACCTTTTTCATGCATACACTCTCCTTTTTTGATTCTTATCTCGATACAGGTTCCGCGCCCTTTTCTGCTGATGATCTGGATCCTGCATTCCGGATAGACCAGTTTCAGCCGGCCGAATACATTTCCAATTCCAATTCCGGATGCTTCACCACCGGCTTTCGCAAACTTACGCCCATGCAGCAGAGCATCCTTCTGATCCTGCTCCATTCCAGCTCCACTGTCCAGAACCCGGATAATAACGTTTTCTTCACTCTGACAGATTTTTAAGGCAACAAAACCACCTTCATCCTTATGAAGAATTCCATGCTTCATGCTGTTTTCCACCAATGGCTGCAGCGTAAATGGCGGCACAAAGCAGCATTCCAGATCCAAGTCTGCCCGCACAATATAATTCAGGCGATCACCAAACCTCTTTTTCTCTATGTAAACATAGCTCTTGATCACTGTCAGCTCCTTGGAAAGCGGTACGAGCTGACTCTCGTTTTTCAGATTGTAGCGAAAAATCCTGCCGAGACTTAAAATCAGCTCATTTGTGTCCTTCGCCCGCTCTTTTCTCGCCATACTCGAAATCACATTCAGCGTATTAAACAGAAAATGCGGATTGATCTGAGACTGCAGGTAAGACAGCTTTGCCTGCTCCATCATTTTCTCCTGCTGAATGACAGCCATCTCTCTTTCGTGCAGTTTCTCGCTCAATTCCTGTTTTTCTTTCAGCTGCGCAATGATATTGCGCATCCGCACCTTCATACTGTTAAATGATCGATTCATCTGACTCACTTCATCTTGCCCCTGAACCGGAAGATCCGGGATGTCAAACTCTTCCCGTTCCACAGCCTTTACGTTCTCTGCAAGATGAACCATTGGATTCAATACCCGATCCAGAATAAAGAATGCAAACCAGACTGCTGCTATGGCAACCAGAACCATAAGATCAATCGAAACCAGTTTCCGCAATTCGATTGCTGCTGACAGCTTATCGTAAGTCTCAAATCCGTGTGTCATATTGGTCTGAAGCAGCTGCCTGGCGCTTTCATCAATCAGTTCTGCAATTGTGTAAACTTCATCCAGATGTTCCTTCTGACTGATCGCCCCATCACCACGTTCGATCACTTCACCGTAAGCCGCATAAGTATTTTTTACAGACTGTGTCAGAAGATAAGTGTCCATAGGCAGTTCCTGCGCATCCCGCATGATTTCATGTATGATTTTTTCTACAGTTTCTTCATTACTGGTGTATGCAACCCAGTTGCTGTCCGTCCTGTCATCTAGATACTGTTCGTAAAGCGTGATCCCATTGGAAAACGAAATCATAAACCGGTTGATCGTATAGTAACGATCCAGGATCCGATCAAACTCTTTCTGTACCTGATGTTCACTGTAAATGGAATATATATTTGACACAACAAACAGCAGAACAATCGTACTCAGGAAAAACAGGACCCTTTTTCTGATGGAAACCTTCTCCTTCTCAACCAGCCATTTGCTCATATCTTTCCTCCCTTTTTAGAGAATCAAAGCTCAAAATGCCGGTTTGTCAGCATTTTGAGCTTTATCATACTATTTCATATGTTGTTGCTGTATTTTACTTCCGGTATATTATACTTCCGGTAACGATACCAGAGCCTTTTTAAGTTCTTCATCCATGGCACCCCTGATCGCATGGCTGCTCT
>JALFHZ010000221.1 GCA_022776445.1 Lachnospiraceae bacterium | reverse complement strand
GTGGCAAATACCATGCTGGAAAATCCCCATGCCGCCACATTGACATCACCGTTTCCCTGATGATAAGCACTGATGATCAGACTGACTGCGCCCGCTGCCAGTGCGACACACGCAAACGGAAGACTGACCAGACTCTTTTTTGCAAACGGCTTTTTAATGTAAGAAATCCTATGCTGCCTTTTTGGCATGTATCTTCCTCCTTATCCGAATCGTCTGTACCACGCGGTAACTGATATAACCGATCACACCGCCTCCGGTATTCAAAAGCAGATCATCCACATCAAAACTGCCGACTTTAAAGACCAGCTGAGTCACCTCAATGCAGAGGCTGAATCCAAAGCAGATCAAAACTGCATTATACCATCTGCGGCTTCTCCGACTGACAATCGGAAGAAAAAAACCACACGGAATGAACGCTGCCACATTTCCAACCACATTCAGAAGAAACGCCTTCATTCCAAGCTGCTGTCTATAATGATAGAACCGTTTAATTTCCTTAAACAGTTCCAGATTGTATGCATAATCACGCTGTACCGGGTCACGCCCAAACGACTCGGCAAAAAACATAAAATAAACCAGCGATGCCAGGTACAGAATAAACAGTACCCATCCAAACTTCTGGTTCCTGGTTGTGTTTCTAATCATAATATCCCCAAACTGTTCCTTTATTCATCAAAACCAAAGGGCAGTCCCTGCTCCTGCCTGGAACAGAAACTGCCTCTCCGTCCTGAATTATTCCGTTAAAATACGATATCGCTTTTCCGTTTCAGCAGCATACTTCCGCTGACAATGGACAGGATTCCAACGGCAGCACCGATCACCAGAACAATGATTCCCAGTGCAATACTGCAGGCGCCTGTCCAGCGCATGGTATTATAAACCTTTTCCATAAAATCGCTCCTTATTCTGCGCCATACTGCTCATAATAAGCATCAATTGCCTCTTTCAGCCTGTCATCAATCACTACTTTGCCTCTGTAAGGCTTATTGTAAAGATGTTCCACCACATCTGCCATGGTTACGATCGCGGTAGTCTTAAATCCGTATTTCTCTTCGATCTCCTTCAGAGCGGATTTGGTTCCCTTGCCGCGCTCCATACGGTCTACCGAAACCACCAGACCAAGCACATCCACATCTCCCTGTGCCTTGATGATCGGCAGCGTCTCCTCAATGGAAGTGCCGGCTGTGGTAACGTCCTCAATGATCACCACTTTATCGTGATCCTTAATCGGGCTTCCGAGCAGGATGCCCTTATCGCCATGATCCTTCACTTCCTTGCGGTTGGAGCAGTACTTGATATCCGCGTCGTAAAACTCGCTGATTGCCATGGTCGTTGCAACCGTCAGCGGAATGCCTTTGTATGCCGGTCCGAACAGCACATCAAAATCGGTTCCGAAAGTGTTCTGAATCGCCTTTGCATAATACTCCCCCAGACGGCGCAGCTGTGTACCGGTACGATAGAATCCGGTATTTACAAAGAACGGGGTCTTTCTTCCGCTTTTGGTTACGAAGTCACCGAATTTCAGCACTTCACAGTCAATCATAAATTCAATAAATTCTTTCTTGTAATCTTCCATGGTGGTCTCCTTGTCGTTTCTATTATTTTACGCATCCAATCAGTTCGTAAATGTCTTCAATCTGATGGCTCTTCATATAATTCTCGATGCCTTCCGCAATCTCCACAGTCGCATAAGGGTTATAGAAGTTTGCCGTACCAACGGATACCGCGGTTGCACCGGCCATGATAAATTCCAGAGCATCCTCTGCCGCAGCGATGCCTCCCATACCGATAATCGGCACCTTTACCGCATTGGCCACCTGATATACCATACGGACTGCAATCGGCTTCACTGCCGGACCGGACATGCCGCCGGTCTTGTTGGCAATCGCAAAGGTTCTGCGGTTGATATCAATCTTCATTCCGGTCAGCGTATTGATCAGCGACAGGACATCTGCACCACCTGCCTCAGCAGCCTTTGCCATCACAGTGATATCGGTAACATTCGGGCTCAGCTTCATGATCACCGGCTGCTTTGCATGCTTCTTCACTTCCCTGGTGATTGCCTCAACCGCTTTCGGATCCTGTCCGAATGCGATGCCGCCTTCCTTGACGTTCGGGCAGGAAATATTGATCTCAAGAAGGTCTACCGGCTCGTCTCCCAGACGCTCCACTACTTCAATATAATCTTCCGTTGTCTTACCGCAAACGTTCACAATGATCTTCGTATCATACTGCTTCAGGAACGGAATATCACGTTTCACAAACACATCGATCCCCGGATTCTGCAGGCCGATGGCATTCAGCATGCCGCCATACACTTCCGCAATACGCGGAGTCGGATTGCCCGGCCACGGTACATTGGCAACTCCCTTGGTCACCACAGCGCCAAGACGACTCAGATCCACGAACTCACTGTATTCGGCACCGCTTCCGAAGGTACCGGAAGCAGTCATAACCGGATTCTTCAGCTCCACACCGGCAAGATTTACTTTCGTGTTCATCACAGCTCCACCTCCTGTGCCAGGAATACCGGACCATCCTTGCAGATCCGCTTGTTGTGTACGTGGGTATGAGGATCCACATCTCTGGACTTGCAGACACAGGCCAGGCATGCACCGATGCCGCAGGCCATCTTCTCTTCCAGAGACAGCCAGCACTCGATACCGTTCTCCTCAGCATACGCCTTCAGCGCGCGCAGCATCTGGGTCGGCCCGCAGGCATAGATCACGTCCGCAGTCAGACCATTGGCACGGATCGCATCCATCACATTGCCCTTCGTTCCGGCACTGCCGTCTTCTGTCGCCACATATACACTGCCATACGGCTCAAATTCTTCTTTGAGGAACAGCTCATCCCGGTATCCCAGAACCATCTGCTTCTCACAGTCAAGCTGCTTGGCCAGCTCCAGCATCGGCGGAATCCCGATACCGCCTCCGATCAAAAATGCTTTCTTATCCTTCAGGGTAAAGCCATTGCCCAGAGGTCCCATCACCGTGATATCATCTCCTGCCCGGTATCCGGAAAACTCTTCCGTACCGGCACCGACAATCCGGTAAACAATGCGAAGTCTTCCCTGCTCCCGGTCCACTTCACAGAGACTGATCGGCCGCGGAAGCAGTCTGCTCGGATCCTTCGTATATACGGAAATAAACTGCCCCGGCTTCGCCTGTGCGGCGATCGTATCAGCCTGAATCCACATGCTGCAGATATCAGCGGTCAGCTTCTCCTGGCTGACTACCTTTGCTGTCAGTTTGCTCTTCTCCATTCTGTCCTCCTACAGTACGCTGTTGATATCAGCAACCATATCGATCACTGCCTGTCTGGATGCCTCTGCAAAATGCTCAGCACCAAACTTCGCGTATTTCTCCTGTCTGTAAGCAGCAATGATGCCGCGGGAGGAATTCACAATCGCACCCAGGCCGTCCGGATTGAAGCATGCCTGCAGATCCTTTGCCGTACCGCCCTGTGCGCCGTAGCCCGGCACCAGGAAGTAGGTCTTCGGCATAAGCTTTCTTAAAATCGCACTCATCTCCGGATAGGTTGCTCCGACTACGGCACCGATGTTGCTGTACTCGCCATCCATGCAGTCAGCTCCCCACTCTACAACCTTCTCAGCTACCAGCTCATAAAGCGGTCTTCCGTCAATCAGCTTATCCTGGAACTCACCGCTGGACGGGTTGGAAGTCTTAACCAGAATAAACAGGCCCTTATTCTCAGCCTTACATACATCGACAAACGGCTTTACACCGTCGGTTCCAAAATACGGATTCACGGTCAGAAAATCCGTATCAAATGCGGAATACGCTTTGCTGCCGACCTGCACCTTGCCGATGTGCGCGGTTGCGTAAGCAGCGGAAGTGGAACCGATATCGCCTCTCTTTGCATCACCGATCACGACGAGTCCCTTATCCTGGCAGTAACGTACGGTCCTCTCATACACTTTCAAACCTTCAATGCCAAACTGTTCATACATCGCAATCTGCGGCTTTACGGAAGGAATCAGATCCCAGGTGTGATCCACAATCTCCTTATTAAAATTCCAGATGGCATCTGCTGCACCTTCCAGAGTCTCGCCGTACTCCTGGAAGGATTTTTTCAGGATGTGCTCCGGGATGTAGCTTAACATAGGATCCAGTCCTACGCAAATCGGTGCTTTCGTCTTCTGTATTTTCTGAATCAACTGCTGAATCATGATATCCTCCTAAATGATAGTAATTTTGATTACGTCTATTCTAACATATCCGCAATTGCCTTTCAAGCAATTATCGCAGTGCCCGGCAATCCTGTTTTCATTTACGCATTACAGAAGCCCGGCAGCCAGAGGGACTGCCACCACAGTCATCAGACCTGCCACCGCAATGGAAAGGCTGCTCATCGCGCCTTCCACTTCTCCCAGCTCCAGCGCCTTCGCGGTGCCGATCGCATGCGCGGAAGTGCCGAGAGCCAGTCCACGCGCAATCGGATGCTGAATCTTCATGATGTGAAACACCGTTTCTGCAATCATATTGCCCAGAATACCGGTGATCATAATGCACACAACCGTAATGGTCACAATTCCTCCGGCTTCCTCACTGACCCCCATGCCAATCGCTGTAGTGATGGATTTGGGAAGAACCGATACATACTGCTGATGATTCAGCCCAAATACCATACTGAGCACGAAAATGCTGACTGCGCTCGCCAAAACGCCCGAAAAAATCGCCGTCACCACCGCCAGCAGGTTCTTTTTCAGCAGCTCCAGCTGCCTGTAAAGCGGAATCGCAAGGCAGACGGTAGACGGAGTCAGCAGATAGCTGATATACTCCGCGCTGCTGTTATAGCTCTGGTAATCCACATGAAATACACATAAAAAAGTAATAACCAATACCACGGCTACCAGAAGCGGGTTTAAAATCGCCCATCCGATCTTCTTTTTCAGCCAGGCACCGATCAGATATGCCAGCAGTGTCAATACAAAGCCAAAATATACAGACTCCTGTAAAAGTGTCATCTCCGTTTTCCTCCGTTTCTGTGGTCTTTGCGCATAATCAGCTCCGCCACCTTACCGGTCACGATCATCACCACAAGCATGGACACCACACTGATTACAACAAGCGGTACAAGAATCGCCCTCAGCTCCACATAGTTCTCCATCAGGCCGACCGTAGCAGGTACAAACAGAATCGGCATAATGTCCAGTAGAAAACCTCCGGCTGTCTCGACATCCTGCAGCTTTACAATTCCGGTGCAAAGCAGAATCAAAAGCAGGAAAAGACCGTACACACCTGTCGGAATCGGAAGCGGAAGCGCCGCGTTCAGGATCTCTCCGGCCAGAGTGATTCCGAAAATAATAGCGCTTTCTTTAATAAATTTCATAATTTCATCTCCCGTTCTCATCGTTCTATATTTCAGCCATGTATTGTACCATTCGGTGAATAAAATAACAATCCTGTTTTTGCATACATTTTATTTTTTCTTTGATACAATTATGATAAAATTTTACTAAACAGTCTGCAGACTGCTTGATTAAACTCAGGAGACAAAACATGAAACAAAGAAACATCATACGCACTGACGCCCCGGATGCCCGGCAGATTCGGGACATCCGGGAACTGACCGGGCTTTGTCAGAAACTGGATCACACCCATATATCCTGCCCGCTCGATCCGGAGGAGGGAGCCTGTCATTTTCTGTTTTACGCCGCATGCGGGACAGTCTCGCATGCCCCCGCACTTCTCGGCATCTGCTCCGTTGTACCCTATGACGAAAACACCGCCGAATGCATCGCCTTCACTCATCCCCATGTCCGGAGACAAGGCATTTTCACAGAGCTTTTATCACAGGCCATGGAGCTGTTCGGCGAACTGGACATCCTCTTTCCGGTGTCCGAACATTGTCCGGATGCACTGGCTGCTCTGAAAGCCATCGGCGCGGAACCGGATTGCGAAGAATATCAGATGGCACTGGAGCTTCATCCGGAAACCAGAGCGGAAAAAGAACCAATGCTCTCTTCTCACACAGATCCGCAGTCCGGTCTCACACATTGGAACTTGCATGCAGTCTCCGATGCCGGTACACTCCTCGGCGCCTGCCAGACATCCGTGATCGGAGACCACTGCATCTGTCTGCATCATGTGGAGGTTCCTACGGAGTTCCGGGGCAAAGGATACGGCACCATCCTGCTGCAGGCTCTGATCTGCAGCCTGCAAAGCTCCGGTATCCGGCACATCCTGCTGCAGGTGTCCGGTGACAACCTTCCTGCTCTGGCCCTCTACAGAAAACAGGGCTTCCGTATCACGGAAACCCTGTCCTTCTACCTTTATTAAAGGATGCCTGGAGCACCCCATGCCATACGGCTTCGCCTAACGTCTTACCGTGCCGCCCTGCGCTTCGATCCGCTGACGGATCTCAAGCATCCGCTGATCCGTCGCGGAAATCACATCAGCACACTGACGCAGTTCATCGATGATCTCATCGGTCGCGTCTCCTACGTCTTTCTTGTACTTCAGCTGATGATCCAGACTTGCCCAGAAATCCATCGCAATGGTCCGGATCTGTACTTCCACTCTCATATTCTTCTTCCGGTCGGAAAAGAATACCGGAATCTCCAGGATCAGATGATAGCTGCGATATCCGTTCGGCTTCGGATGACGGATATAATCCTTGATCGCGATCACCGTAACGTCGTCCTGGCTGGTCAGCATCTCTGCCACCGCATAGATATCATCCACAAAGGAACAGATCACACGAATACCGGCCACATCGTCCAGGTGGCTGATCATGGACTCCAGCGTCACCGGAAGATTTCTCCTTTGAAGCTTCTCCACAATGCTGAGCGGCTTCTTCACACGGGACTTGATCATCTCAATCGGATTGCGCTGGTTGCGCACCGACAGTTCATCATTCAGAACCTCCAGCTTCGTCTTCACTTCCCGGATGGCGCAGGTATACATCATGATCGCTTCCTGGAACTCACGCGCCTGATGAATCAACGCGTCCGGAACCTCAACCAGATTCGGAACATTAACCGCGGACTGCACTAATTCACTATTTGGATTCATATTGATATTCATTGGTACACCTCATATTTATAGTGTTCTTATTATACCACAAACCCGCCTGCACAGAAAGGAACATTTCCTTAATTTTCTGAGAACTTTGTGAACATTCTGTGACCGGGTTTTTGACATATATCGGTTATTCTTTTTCAAAACCCTTTACTTTTTCATAATATGTGGTATTCTTTTTAATAAGGCTGTCCAAGGAAGATCTAAATCGGACAGCAACAGAATTGGAGGAATTTCACATGAGCGAAACTTGTACCCATAACTGCAGCACCTGCGGAGAGAGCTGCAGCAGCCGTACTTCTGAACAGACCAGCTTTCTGGAACCGCTGAATCCGGCAAGCTCCGTTAAGAAAGTCATCGGCATCGTCAGCGGCAAAGGCGGCGTTGGCAAATCCCTGGTTACTTCCCTGATGGCTGTCAAGATGAACAGCAAGGGCAAACATACCGCGATCCTGGATGCCGATATCACAGGACCATCCATCCCGAAGGCATTCGGTCTGGGCACCGACGGCATCAGCGTCACTCCGGAAGGTCTGATGGTTCCGGCCACCACCGCTACCGGCATTGACATCATGTCCGCCAACCTGCTTCTGGACAAAGATACCGACCCGGTCATCTGGAGAGGTCCGGTTATTGCAGGAGCTGTCAAGCAGTTCTGGCAGGAGGCCCTCTGGGAGAATGTGGACTATATGTTCGTAGATATGCCTCCGGGAACCGGCGATGTTCCGCTGACTGTATTCCAGTCTCTTCCGGTTGACGGCATTATCATCGTAACCTCTCCGCAGGAGCTGGTTTCCATGATCGTGACAAAGGCAGTCAACATGGCTCAGAAGATGAACATTCCGATCATCGGCCTGGTTGAGAACATGAGCTATCTGGAGTGCCCGGACTGCGGAAAGAAGATCTCTGTATTCGGTGAAAGCCATATCGATGAGATCGCAAAGACCTTTGATCTCCCGGTTCTGGCCAAGCTTCCGATCACCCCGGTGATTGCACAGCATGTGGATGCAGGTACCATCGAATATCTGGAAGAAGACTGGATGGACCTGGCTGCTGAGAAGCTGCTGGCACTGTAAAATGCCGATTCTTTCATAAAAAAGTCTGCCGCTCCGGTACCCGGCCGAAGCAGCAGACTTTTTATATTACATTCTTTTTTCTCGCCGGTGCCGCCGTCTTCAGCATCCGGAACACCCCGGACGTCTCCAGCGTCTTTCCGATGGTATAAAACAATGCGGAATTCATCGGCCACTGAATCAGATTCTTGACCACACGCATCGGAAGCAGCACCATAAAACCCTTGCCGTAA
>JALFHZ010000200.1 GCA_022776445.1 Lachnospiraceae bacterium | reverse complement strand
ATTCCATTCCAGTTCGTAAAAGAATAGAATATCTCACTGACCAGAGGGATCAGAAACAGCAGCGTGAACAAAAGCATCGTAGGTCCTATGAATAGTGCATAATTCCCTGCATTGCTTAGCTTTAAGCGTCTTTTTGTCGTCATCTTTCCATTCATAACAAAAAAATCCCCCTTTATCGTCATCAATATGTATAATCTTTTCATGCACTTCATATCTTATGTTGGTATATTACCATTCCTGCATTTATATTCACACATACATTTTTGACTTGAAGGGGGATTATTTTGATCTGTCATTTTTGTCGAAACTGCGCAGGAGTCATCCCGGTTGCCAGCTTAAATTGCCGTGAAAAATACTTTGCATCAAAGTACCCTACCCGGTCTGCAATCTCCTGAATCTGAAGATCTGTAGCACGCAATAATTCCTGCGCTTTCCGAATCCGGATATTATTCAGATACTTTGCCATTCCGATTCCGGTATACTTCTTGAATGCTCTGCTCAGATAATCCTTATTGATGTGGAAAAAATCTGCGCATTCCTGTTGGGATATCCGCCGGGCATAATTCAGCTCAAGAAAATCCACCACCTTTGGCATCATACCGGAAACATTCTGAATCTGGCTCCTGCTTTCCAGCAGTTCCTTAATGATTTCCATAAAATACTGATACATACGATCCCATATGTTTTCCCATGATCCCTGCAAAAGATCTCCGAAATGTTTTTCTGCACCATTCAAAAGCTGTCCGTCCTCTGTGACCTCCGCCTCATTTTCCCACTCCCGGTACATACGGAAAAACTGCTCCCAAAGGCACCGATATAATCCGATATTTTTATCGGACTGCCTGAGCTGCATATCAGCCCAGGCTCCAAGGCAATCTTCAATTTCTATAATATTGCCCAGAATTACAGCCGAACGCAGCGCGTTCTCCATTGAATGGTTACTTTTTAAACAAATTGCATGCATTCCTTCCTTGTATTCCGATACCACAAACAAGCCTGTGTCACTGAGGTAATCAGCTGCTATCCGCGCTTCCTCCCATGCCAGATCCAATTGCTTTGGGAACGCGTGGGATCGGCTGCCTCCCAGATTCAACATACAGTTCTCATTCACAGCCAGCTTCTTAAGCGCAAAAAGCTCTGCATCAAAATTTATATTTTCCGAACCATATAACAAAATTACAATATCCATGGACGGTTTCATATTTTGAAAAACAGTGCCTTTCCCTTCCGTTTCCAGTTTATCCTGCATGCGGTTAATCAGTCGGCTCAGCCTCAGCATATATCTTTCCTCATGAACCGGGATTGTGCTTCCGCTGCAATGCAAAATCCGGCATCTGCAGACAGATCTGAACCGTGGTACTGTCTGAACCAGTTCTTCGTAAACCCTGGATGATAGTTCCGGGCGAAACAGTTTTCTGAGCAGCCCATGCTGATAATCCGGCGAAATCCTCTTAAACTGCTTATCAACCGCAAATGCTTCTTCTTCCGGTGCCCTTCTCATCTGGGCAACCGCCTTTTTTACGGCTTCCAATAGTTTATCCTGCTCAATCGGCTTGAGCAGATATTCCAGTGCCCCGAGAATAAACATTGCACGAACATATTGAAAATCATCATGCCCGGAAATTACAACCACTTTTGTGTCCAGCTTCTGATCATTAATATAATTCATCACATCCATACCAAAGACATTCCCGATCACAACATCGACTACCGCAAGCTCCGGGCGTTCCTCCTGAAGGATCTGAATTGCTTCCGCAACACCTTTCGCCGTAAAAATCATATCAAAGCCAAGCTCTTCCCATGGCAGAAGAAGCTGAATTGCATCTCTTACATGACTCTCATCATCTACAATCAATACCTTCATGATTCAACCTCCTGTAAAGATCTGGCTTTTAAGGGGACATAAAATTCTACACTGGTACCATTGACATAATTTGCATAAATCCGGAAATCACACTCGCCAAAGCTTAATATCAGCCGGGAAAACACATTCTCAACCCCGATAAAATGGTTGTGATTGTCGTCTTCTTTCACCGTATATTCCAGCACTGCCGCCTGTTTCTGTTCCGCAGACTCATGTTCATTTAGCAACTTTTTCCTGACCAGATCCATTTTCTGATGAATCCTGCGTACCGTTTCTTCCGTTACAGGGACTCCGTTATCTTCCACCAGAAGCCAGAAACGCTCCTCACGGACAGCCGTCCTTACTCGAATCGCACTTCCTCTTTTTCGCATCAGTTCTCCATGAATGATGGAATTTTCAATCAGCGGCTGAATCGACATTTTGGGAATCCGGAATTCTCCGCTGCCCGGCTCAATTTCGTAAACCATAGTCAGCTGCTGGTCAAAACGCATTTGCTGTAAAGCAATATAACGACCAATATATTCGATCTCCTGCTGTACCGTAACCATAGCCGGTTCCAGCACCATTGCATAATGAAGCATCTGCCCGAAAGAGGAAATCATCTGGTACTGTTTCAGGTTACGATCCTTGAGCGCATTCGTCGCAAAACACTGAATTACGTTGTATATGAAATGCGGGTTAATCTGCGCTTGCATGGTTTTCAGTTCCGACTTTGTATAGGCTAGCTTTAGCTCATACTTCTGAATTGCATGTTCTTTCAAAGAATCCATCAAACGCTGAAATGATTCCATCAGAGAGCTGATTTCATCTCGCTCCTGATAAAAAATGGTGTCGTTCATTCTGTGATCCTGATCCCAGCTTCTTCTTTCCCGTTCTTTTTCCATATAATCTGTGATCTCTCTCAGAGATTTCACATAGCGAAGAATTCTGGCAGAAATCAGGGTAAGACAGGACAATGCCAAAAGGCCAAAAAGCACCAGCATGGAAATCATTTGCCCGGTAGTCAGGGCATACACACTGCTTGCCGGTGTAATCTTGATAATCCTCCAGTCAAAATAAGCAGACCGAATATGGGTTTCTGCCAGCAAATCCTGCTTGTGCCGAACAATAATCTCGGTTCCGTTCCTGTTTTGGTACCACGGATAATAATCCAGAAAACACTGCATCTGAGCGCTGAAATCATTGGAAGCAATAATCTGGTCATTTTCATCCACGACGTACACCGTTTCATCTTTCTCGTATATCGCATTACAGTTTTCAGTAATAAAAATAATCGGAATATCAATTGCCATATAGGCGATCGGTTTTGGATCGGTAGGCAGGTCAGCAATCGGCAGCCATACCGTAATTACCCTTTCATCTGCCGGATAACGATCCATGGCCGGTACCCGAAGGCCATAATCCGTCTTCACATGTGTTGGTTCCACATAGATATCACGAAAACTCTCCATCTCAGGAATCTTCACTGAAGGATCGATATCTGAATTATAAAACTTCAATAAACGCGGTTCATATAAAATAGAAAGATTTTCCTCCGGTATTACCAGACAAATCTGTGCTGCAGTAGTAGACGCATAATATACAGACTTAAAGTACTCTGTGATTCGCGCTTCGTTTGCTTCCAACTCTTTCTGACTGTGATGATCACGCAAAAAATTCATCAACGGATGATTGATATATACTGACCGCGTCGCCGTAATCATACTGGATATGTAATGATCAATATTAGCCCCAGACACTTCATTATTGATAATTACCTGCTGCTCATAACGTTTCAACGCATTTTTCTGCATGGAAATATAAATATAAAACGAAAAGATTACAACAAACAATGACATCAGCAGCGTGGCATCCAATACAATCTTCCGTCCAATACTGACAAATCTTTTACTCCTGATTTTTGCCATAAACCTCCTCCAAAACAAAATTCAAATACTGCAGAGACTTTTGTGCGCAGACCCTGCTTTCCGGTCTGTAGAACGTTTCCAGCGCAAGTGCACCATCATAACCGATATCCTTTAACCCCTGTAAAACTTCCCGAAAATTCATATGTCCATGCCCTGGGTAAAAGCGGTCATTATCTGCAATATGTACATGATAAATCCAGGAACCCGCTTTTCGAATTGCATTTCCCAGGTCACATTCATCAATATTCATGTGAACTGTGTCAATGTGAAGCCCGATTCTATGAAAATCATGCGTTTCCATAAAATGTACACCATCCTGAATCCGGAAAAGGAAATCACTTTCATAATGGTTCATAATTTCATATCCAATCGTGACATCATACTGCTCTGCCAGTTGATCCAGTTGATAAAGACTTTCCTCAATGTTATATATAAATTCCTCATGAGAACCCGCATCACAAAATCTTCCCTGCATGGATCCAAGAATGATCAAACTATGATGAGGACTTGCTGTAATCATATGGTTCCGGAGACATTCCACTGCTCTTTTTCGAATTTCCGGATCATGATCACCAATATTCCAATGCCATAATCCATATGCTGCGCCCGTTCCAATCGAAGTCAGTGTCAGCTGATTTCGTTTCAGTGCTTCATCCAGTTTCCCACGATCAATTTCTCTGGAGTCCCGGATATGAAGCTCTACTCCATGATATCCGTCTTCTCTCATCAGTGGAAATATATCGGAATAATTCCCACGATATACAATCGGTGCATTTGGTCCTGCCTGCAAACTTCCTGTAGTAGCAATAATCATAAAATACTCCCTTCCGCCCATACTGGCATACATCACGACTTTTCTTCATTATCCAGTATTTTTTCGGTCGGGTTAACTAAAAATACCGGGACAAAAGTGGATTTTCTTGACAACTTGAAAACGCACTCTGTCCCGGTCTCATTCTCATCAATATTTATTTAATTTCCTCATACGGAATCCGATTGATTCCTTCCTTTACTGCTTCCAGTGCCACCGCATTTGCCACCGCCAGTGCCACCCGCTTATCAAAGGAAGACGGAATGACATACTCGGTATTCAATTCCTCCTCCGGAATTACCGATGCGATTGCATGGGATGCTGCTACCTTCATCTCATCGGTAATATCTTTGGCACGCACTGCCAGCACTCCCTTGAACAATCCCGGGAACACCAGAACGTTGTTGATCTGGTTCGGATAATCAGAACGTCCGGTGCCGACTACCACAGCGCCGCCTGCCTTTGCCTCATCCGGCATGATCTCCGGAACCGGGTTCGCCATGGCGAATACGATTCCCTGATTCATGGTTGCCACCATCTCTTTCGTCACCAGATTTGGTCTGGATACACCGACGAAGATATCTGCACCAACCAGAGCATCGGCCAGTTTGCCATGCTCCTTATCCAGGTTGCTGATATGGGAAATCTCTTCCTGTCCGGAATTCAGACCCTCATCCCCCTCGCAGATAATACCGTTGATATCACACATGATAATGTTGCCGAATCCCATGGAGATCAGGTGCTTGCCGATTGCAATGCCTGCCGCACCCGCACCGTTGATGACTACGCGCAGCTTGCCCATCTCCTTGCCGGTTACCTTCACAGCATTCAGCAAAGCGGCACCTACAACGATTGCTGTACCATGCTGGTCATCATGGAAAATCGGAATATCACATACTTCCTTCAGCTTTTTCTCGATCTCGAAGCAGCGCGGAGCCGCAATGTCCTCCAGATTGATACCGCCAAAGCTCTTGGAAATCAGTGCAATCGTCTGCACAATCGTATCCACATCTTTCGAATTCACACACAGTGGAAACGCATCTACATCTGCAAACTCTTTAAACAGAGCACATTTTCCTTCCATAACCGGCATGCCGGCAGACGGTCCGATATCTCCCAGTCCCAGAACTGCGGTACCATCGGTAATTACGGCTACCAGGTTGCCCTTGCGGGTAAACTCATAAGCTCTGTCTTCATCCTCAGCGATCAGCAGACACGGTTCTGCGACACCCGGAGTATATGCGATAGAAAGCTCATCACGATTGGTAATCGGAGCACGGGAAATGACTTCGATTTTTCCCTTCCATTCTCTGTGTTTCTCGATTGCAAGCTGTTTCTTGTCCACGATCAATGTCCTCCTCTTGTATCATTCATTCGTTTTGTCCTCATTCTAACGCAATTCTTCTATCCAATCAACACTTTTTTCCCTGGAACGCAAATCCATAATGGCGGATTCGGTCTTCCGGAATACCTTAAGTTTGGTACTTATGCATTTTTTCCCTGATTCGAATATCCAGACGGTGTTGGCCAATGATATCCTCTCTGATTGTACAGACCGTAATCCGCCTTCTTATGATGTTCAGCCGCCTGAAATCCCGTAAGTTTTCCATCCGTAATCCATTCCAGATCTTTTCCATACATACGCTGTATCAGATATTGTTCCATCTGCTCCCGCACCTCTGTATACGCAGGGTCTTCCGCACAGTTATGCATTTCTTCCCTGTCCTTTTCCAGATCAAAAACCTGTACTTTATTGCCGCATGGATAGTAAATCAGCTTATACTGCTTCCATCGAATCATCCGGGTTGCCTTTTCTCCTTCACTGACTTCTCCATATAAATAGGGATGTTCCTGATCACTCAGAAGTGAGATTCCTTCAACCGTATCGGGTATCCCAATTCCACACAGATCTAAAAGTGTCGGCATAATATCCCCCAGTTCCGCAAGCTTTGTCTCAATCGTTCCCCGCCTGTTCAAAAGAGGTTTTCCTGACAAAATCAGCGGCACACAAGCTGCCTCTTCATAAAAACAACGCTTTGCAACCATATTATGATCAAACAGCATATCCCCATGATCACTTGTAAAGACCAGAACCGTATGATCCAGCACACCACTTTCCCGCAGAGTCCCGATCAGCATGCGAATCTGATAGTCAATATGCGTGCACTGCGCAAAAAAAGCCCTCCGTGCACGACGAATTTCTTTTTCCGAATATAACTCTGCCTGTTCACACATCGCTTTCCATATTGGACTGTCATCCAACCAATCCTGCCCTGTCGGCGGCTTAATTTCATCATCCTCATACATGTCCAGGAACGTCTGAAGCGGAACCAGCGGAGGATGCGGAAATTGATAAGAGCAGTAGAAGAAAAATGGTTTCGTTGGATCTCGACGCTTGATCTGATGCATCATTTCCATTGTAGTCCAGTTGGTCGGATGCGCTTTTTCATCCAGATGCCACGGTCTTGTGTAATAGGTATTGTTACCCATTCCATGCATAAATTCCTGTCCCAGATATCCGTTTTCTCCCAGCCAGATCTGATAGTCATCCACTGCCCCCAGTTCATAACGCCCTTCTTCCGCCAGTATCACATCATCAAATCCAATTCGGTTTCTCTGTGGGTATACATGCAGTTTTCCTACTGCCATGGTCTGATAACCATGATCTCTGAATACCTGAGCCAAAGTGGGAACATCCGGCATTTCCAAATGATCTGAATAAACCCGATCTCCGTGGCTGCGAGGTGACAAGCCAGTCATCATCGTTCTTCTGGCCGGAATACAGACCGGACATTCACTGTAGCAGTTTTCAAAACGCACCCCCTGTTCTGCCAGATAATCCAGTGTCGGAGTCATAATATCATTTCTCCCCGCGCATCCCAGAAGAGAGCCAGACCAATGATCAGTGCATATCATAAGAACATTCTTTTTGGTTTCCATCTCTATCAGTCATCCTTTCTCAATCATTACAGCAGTCCCAAAATTCCAGGCAACGTCAAAGTGAAAGCAGGAACATATGTAATCAGCATCAGAACCAGAATCATCACTCCTATTAACGGCAGCGTATGTCTAAACAACCGTTCAATCGGTACGCCGGATATGCCGCTTCCGATAAACAGTACTCCGCCAACCGGGGGCGTAATCAGACCGATACCACAGTTTAAAATCAGAACCGCACCAAATTGAATCGGGCTGAAGCCAATACTCGCCAGAACCGGCATCAGAATAGGCGTTACAATCACAATAATGGAAGCCATTCCCAAAATCATTCCCAACACGAGAATGATAAGATTAATCAACAGCAAAAGAAGGAATTTGCTGTCCGTCAGTCCCAGCATTGCATTCACCACCATGCTCGGTATCTTCAGGTAAGTAATACAAAAGCCAAAAGGACCGGACGCAGAAATCAGAATCAGCACAGTTGACAATGTTTTTATACTGCTCTTGAGAACTTTCAGGAGCTCTTTCCATGTTAATTCACGATAGATAAACATCGAAACAATGATTGCATAAACACAGGCAATTGCCGCGCTCTCGGTCGCGGTAAACAGGCCTCCAACCACTCCAACAACCACAATCAAAACTGTTCCCAATCCCCAGACAGACTTCCTGATCGCTGCAAATAATATTCTGAAAGAGAATGGCGTACCTTTCGGATAATTACGCTTTACTGACAAATAATAGCTGAATAACATTAATGCCAAACCAAGTACTACACCCGGAACAATTCCTGCCATAAAAAGTGCACTGACAGAAATTCCTCCTGCCGCCATCGCATAGATAATCATATTATGACTCGGGGGGATCAGCATTCCCTGAACGCTGCTTGTCATAGTAATCGCCGTCGAAAATTCCTTGTCATATCCCTGCTTATGCATCATCGGAATCAAAATTGCACCCAGGGAAGCGGTATCCGCAGTCGCTGATCCGGAAATGCCCCCAAAGAAAATGGAAGCCATGACATTTACCATAGCCAAACCGCCACGCATCCATCCTACCAGTGCATCTGCCAGAAGAATCAATCGGTCCGAGATTCCTCCGTGTGCCATAATATCACCGGATAAAATAAAAAACGGAATTGCCAGGAATGTAAATCCGTCCACGGCATCCACCATGGTATTGATAATCTGTGTCGGTGACAGTCCCAGATAAAGAATCGTCGCACCTGCCGATGCCATCATCGCATACGAAATGTGAAACCCCAGAAATATCATCACGAAAAAGGATATCAGAAGAAGTAAAATTGCCGTTGTGTTCATGCCTCAAATCCTCCTTTCAGAATACGGTATACGGCCATCGCAACTCCATAAATCCCACCGATTACTACTGAAAAGTAGGTAATTCCCATTGGCCATCCTGTTGCCGACATTTTGGCTGTTTTTGTCAATTCCAGAAGCCGAAATCCATAAAATATCCACATCAGATTGACCAGCACAAGCATCAAATATGCACATCTATGCAGGAACACCGCTATTTTCTTCGGAACAAGAAAATTTATCACCGTCATACGCACATGCAGCTTTTCTTTAATAGCATAACCGGCCCCCAGAAAGCACAGCCATACCATACACAGAATTGCAAGTTCCTGCGTCCATCTCGGATTTCGTATAAACGGAATGTATCTTCCTACTACACCATAAGAAACAGAAAAAACCATCACTGCGAAAATCACAACGCATACAGTAATCATAAATGCCGATAAACAATCCGCCCACTGATCCAGACGGCTTTTTTGTTTTTCTGTTTTCTCTTTCTGAACCATATATTCACTCCTCTCTGCAGCTTCGGCTGCACATTGATGAAAAGAAAAAGGATTCTGTGAATCCCGGTCCACAAAACCCTTTTCTTTTCACAATATTCGTTCACGTACTCTCTTGTTTGCTGACCATCAGTATTTCGTATTTTTTATTGCCTCAATAATATCTGCGTACTCTGCACCATATTTATCATAGACACTGCTGCAGGCTTCCTGCCACTCTGCTACATTAACCTGAACTACCTCCGTACCGGACTCTTCAATCGTCTTCAAATATTCGGCATCTTTGGAATCAGACAGTTCTTCGAAGAATGGTACAGATTCCCTTACGGATTCTCGAATCAGATTCTTATCATCATCGCTCAGCTGATTCCAAGTTGCCTCTGAAAACAGAATTAGATTCGGGCTGATCTCATGCTGATCCAGAACATAATATTTTGCTACTTCCTGGAACGCATTGTTCACAAAACCGGATAACGGCTGCTCAGCTCCGTCCACCACTCCGGACTGAAGTGCACTGTATAATTCTGAAAATGCAACAGACTCCGCATACGCCCCAATCGCTTCTACCGCATCATAATAAATGGAACCTTCCTGACAGCGAACCATCATATTCTTCATGTCGTCTGGTTTTTCTACCCGTTTCTTTGTGAAGAAATAATTTCGTGCCGACTCCTGATACGCCCCAACGCAAACCATTTTACTTCCAGAAGACTGAACAGAATCCAGCAATTTCTGCCCTTCTTCACTGTTTTCAAAAGCACGGGCATGTGCCACAGAATCAAACAGATATGGAAGTGTAAACACCTTTAACTGATCGCATCCGTAATCCGCAATTACTCCGCTCATCAGCATGGCACCATCAATGGTTCCGGTCTGAAGTCCCTGTACCGTGGTCGCTTTATCCCCCAAGGCACCGCTGTAATACAGTTCAAGCTTCATCCGTCCACCGCTTTTTTCTTCCAGAATCTCACCAAATTTTGCAACACTCTGACAAAGCGGATGATTCTCACCATTCTGGAGCGCAAATTTCAGAACATAAGCTTCATCAGCCAGAGCTTCATCAACTTTTTTCTTCGTTTCTTCCACCGCAGTTGTCTCTTCCTTTGCAGGTGCCGCTGTAGTTGCCTTTCTGTCTCCCGAACCGCCGCAAGCCGTCAGAGAAACCGCCATCGTGCATACCAGAAATGCTGCTATTGCTTTTTTCATACAAACAATCCTCCTGTTATTCTTTCCCATTGAACAAATACGTACTTGTTTTGATAGCTTCATTGTATCAACCGGGCACAACTTTTTCTACGGAGAAAAACGTCCTGTTTTATGACAAAATCGACATTTTTCAGATATTATATCCGGTTTTTTCGTCAAAATAACAAATGATTCAAAAAATAAGACGCAGAAAAAATTCTACGTCTCGCCCCCGGTCTCCCGAAATTTCGCAGGTGTATTGCCTGTTACCTGTTTAAATGATTTTGAAAAATATGCCGCATCTCCAAATCCCGTCTTTTCCGCCACTTCTCCGGGCGGCATTCCACACAGCAGCAATTCCTTTGCCTTCGCAATGCGCACCTCCTTTAAATACCCCATGATGGTTGTGCCGCTTTCCTCCCGAAACAGCCTGCCCATATACGACTTATCCAGATTGACTTCTTCTGCCACATCCTGAAGAGTAATATTTTCCCTGTAATGTTTTTCCAGATAGGCCTTGATTCTTTGAATCGTTCCTGCCTTTCCGAACAATACAGGGGTCTCCCCTTTTCTCTGCAATCCGCGTGCTACCGCTTCATAAAATGACTCTGCTGAATAAGGTTTTACCAGATAATCCATAGCCTGACTCCGCATGGATCCACGGAAATGTTCATAATCAGAATATGCGGATACCATAATGATTTTTATTTCCGGCAGCCCCTCACGGATCTGCCCTGCCGCCGTAATCCCATCCTGCAGCGGAAGGTTGATATCCATCAAAATCAAATCAGGCTTTTTTTCTAATGCCATTTTTACAGCATATACACCGTTATCCGCACTCAGCACCTCCTTCACCTGTGGAAATCCGCTTTTAACCAGATGAACCATAGCCTCCCGTTCCATTGCCTCGTCTTCAACAACCAATACTTTCATGACTTTTTCCTTCCTGCGGAATCAGCAATGTCACACTGCTGTACTCCCCTGGTTTACTCTCAATCTGCAGACTTGCTCTGCCGTTCCCATACATCAGTTCCAGACGTTTTCGGATATTATTCAAACCAATACCGCCTTTCTTTTTTTCCAGAACCTTTTCCGGATCAAAGCCATCTCCATCATCAATCACACTGATTGCCGCCAGATCATCTTCCCATGTAATTGCGATATGAATACTCAAATGGTCTTTTTTCTGAAAACCGTGCTTAAAACAATTCTCTACAATCGGCTGAATAGTCATAGAAGGAATCAGAATTTCTTCCTCTTCCAGATCGTTGTGAATTTCAACGTATACCGCATCCTTGAATCTGCATTTCTGCAGGAACAGATACTGCTCTACTACCTCCAATTCCTCCTCCAACGATGTCATGATTTCTTCATGGTACAGGGAATACCGCAGAATTTTCCCGGTAGCTTCCACCATCTGCATTACCTGTCTGGATTCTCCCATCAGTGCTGTCACACCAATCAGATTTAAGGAATTAAACAGGAAATGAGGATTTACCTGTGCCCGCAAAGCCGACATTTGTGCTTCATTTAACTGTTTTTCCAATTGCACCTGCTTTTTGATTTCACGGATATGATTGCGTATTTCCTGTTTCATATGGTTTGCCGTCTGATAAATCAGCTCAAACTCCCAGTACCTGGAATTTTCCAGATCCGGTGTTTCCCATTTGCGTCTTGCCAGACAGTCAAAATACTCTGTCATGCGGTACATGGTACGACGAACAGACACAGAAAAATGCATCAGCATCACACCCATTACCGTAGCCACAGCAACCAGAATTCCTGCCATGATCCGTATTTTCTGAAAGAGCCTTCCAGATTCTGCCTCATATCGGGTTCTTGAAACAATCATATCATTCTGTGCCATTTCCATCGCCTGCTGCTGATGCAAATCCAATCCGTTTACCACATAACTGTAAACATTATAACGCAATTCCATCCCATTCAGCACCTTCTGAATCAGCTCCTGCTGGTACAGATTAAAATTTCGAAATCTCCGAATATAATTCAGAGTCACCGGTACGTCCTGACTGTCTCGCTGAAGCCCCACCAAATCCTCCTCCAACTTCTCACAGGTATCCCGATAAGTCTCAAATTTACTGGTTGTCCAGCTATATGAAAATTCTTTAAATGTCTGCTCCATATCATACAGATCTGCCAATATGGAATCACAATACTCCATGCGATTCATAAACTGAATCTGCAGATTCCGTTGAGCCGACATTCCGTAAATCATGGTTCCTATTACAACAATCGCTGTACACAAAAAAGCAGCACTCAGTGAGGTAAAGAACGTAACAATACTGGGGTGATGTCTCATAATCTTCTCCGATTCTGAAATTCGTTCTGTTCATCCGGTCCAAAAATAATATTAACGATATTTTAACATTCGACAGCTGCAATTACAACGACAATATGCTGCAAAAAAAGAGCTGATGCTCCGGCAGCCCATCAAGCCACCTTCGCAACAGCTCTTTTATTCATACAATCACACGATGCCGACCGCTTATATACTTGCTCCGTAGACCATGTTCGGGAGGAACAGGACCAGATCCGGGAAGAAAATTACAATGGCAAGGGTCGCACCAATTGCAATGTACAGCGGGATCGAATACTTTGTCGTCTCCTGAACCGAACAGCCCATGATGTTCGAACAACTGTAAAGCGCAACACCAACCGGCGGTGTGGAACATCCCATGGTAACAACCGTCATCATGATAATACCGAAGTGTACCGGATCAATTCCGTACTGAGTAATAATCGGAATCAGAATCGGGGTAACGATCAGAGTGATAACCGTAGTCTCCATGAACATACCAAATACAACCAGCATGAGCAGGATCAGCAGCAGAAGCAGGTATTTATTGTCTGTCAGACTGACCAGAATGGTGGTCAGAGTCTTTGGCAGCTGATCAAATACCACGCCGTAACTGAAGATACCGGAGAATGCCAGAATCATGGTTGTTACGGACAGGTCCTTGACACTGCTGATCAGGCAGGCTTTAAAAGTCTCAAAATTCAGCTCTTTATAAATAAAGATACCTACGAACAGAGCGTAGAATACTGCAAATGCGCCGGACTCAGACGGAGTCATAACGCCGAAACGGATCAGGACTACCAGCAGTACCGGGAACATCAGTGCCCAGATACTTTCCACACATGATTTTACAATCTCATTCAAAGATGACGGTTTTTCATGGTCCGGTTTGTAGCCGTAATGACGCGCGGACCAGGAAGTTGCCAGCATCATAAATAC
>JALFHZ010000179.1 GCA_022776445.1 Lachnospiraceae bacterium | reverse complement strand
CTTCCCACCTGCTGTGCCCGGCTCACTCTTCTGCCAAGCTCCGACTGCAGGAATGTCCAGATTGCATCCAGATCCACCAGATCCAGGTTTCGCTTCGTGATTTTCTTCTGATTCAGCAGCCCGGCAACCACCTGTGACAGTATCTCCCGATTCGTTATTTCATGGAACGGCAGAAGCTCCAGCACACGGTGGAAAGCCGTACCGCGCTCCGCTCCGTCGCTTCCCCGCGCATGCATGCTGTCCGCATGTTGACCCGGCAGCGGCTCCTGACCGGAAAGTTCCGGAATACCGGCGCTCTCAGCTTCGTCTGTCATCTGCCCCAGCTTCTTTAACTCCGATACGGACATTTTCGTGTGCAGAAAAATATCGGCTTTGTAAGGATAATCCGCGTGCAGGCGATGCTCCAGAAGCTCTCCGTATGGCGGATCATAGTGTTTTTCCGGATTCAGATTCAAAAGCTGCCCTCTGGAATAACGGTTTTCCACCTGTCGCACCAGCTCTTCTCCCACAAGCTCCGAAACCGGAATTTCCTTCACATCCACAGCAGCGGTCCCGCCGGCCAGACTCATTAGAAGCCAGTCCAGATAAGAGCCTGCAGAAGTCAGAATCGTGTAGGGAATCTGTCCGTCCACAAGGGGAATCTGCGCATACTTTTCCCTGGATTTTGCCAGATATCGGTCCGTTCCGGTCAGGATCAGCTGCTCCTTTGCACGGGTCATCGCTACATAAAGGACACGCAGTTCCTCTCCCAGATTGTCCAGCTCCATCTTCCGGCGCAGTACATTTTTCTTCAGTGTCGTCGTTCTGATGCGGTGCTCCAGATCCAGATAATCCGTTCCGATTCCCAGCTCCGGATCAATCAGAAGCCTGCCGTATACATCCTGACGGTTGAATTTCTTGCCCGTTCCGGCCAGAAATACGATCGGAAATTCCAGACCTTTGCTCTTGTGAATGCTCATGATCCGAACCGTGTCATCCTCTTCCCCGACAGTGGAGGCCTCACCAAAATCTGTGTTGTATTTCTTCAGATTTTCGATATAACGGATGAAATGAAACAGTCCCTTATAGCTGGTCTGCTCATACACAGCCGCTTTCTCCACCAGCATATCAAGGTTCGCCCTGCGCGTCTCTCCCGCAGGCATGGCAGACACATAGCGGTAGTATCCGGTCTTCTCAAATACCCGGTAAATCAGCTCGTGGATGGAAAGATAGGCACTCTCCTGCTGAAGGGCCATAAGGAGATCCCGGAAATCCTTCAGTTTCTTCTGAATCACCGCCGAGCGTCCATCCGATACGTCACCCTGAGACATGTCGGATGTCTCGCCCAGATAGTGCTGCATCGCCGCATAGATTCCGCGGTCCTGTCCTTTATCGGCACCTGCCCGGAAATATGCCGTCATCTGCGCCAGCTCCACATCAGTCATGCCTGCCACCGGAGATTTCAATACTGCCGCAAGTGGAATATCCTGCATCGGATTGTCAATGACCGCCAGAAGGCTCAGCACCGTCTCTACCTCCAGTGTATTGAAATATCCCATCCGCGATTCTGCATACGCCGGAATCCCCTCATTCATCAGCACCGCAAGCAGCGTCTCGGTCCAGCCGGCTGTACTGCGAAGCAGGATCACCATGTCCCGATACCGGGCAGGCCGGTATCCTCCCAGTTTTTTATCCCATACCAGAAGCCCCCGGTCCGGATCAGTGATCTCCCGGATTCTCCGTGCAATCATCTTCGCCTCCAGCTCTCTTGCCGTATAATCTGCCGCTTCCTCATCCATCTGAGCCAGGGCCGCATCCCCCGTATCCATCACCAGAAGCTCCGGACGCCCGGCCAGGCGCGCACCGCCTTCTTCTGCGTCCGGGAATTTTGCCCCCGTGTGCAGCGCCGCAGCTTCCGTATACCGGATATTGCCCAGATTCTCCGTCATAATCTGATAAAAGATATCATTGATTCCTTTCAGCACCATTTCCCTGCTGCGGAAGTTCTGATGCAGCTCGATCTTGCGGCACAGGCCGGATGCCGTATCATAGGGCTCATAGCTGTGGTATTTTTCCAGAAACAGCTCCGGGCGGGCCAAACGGAACTTGTAGATGCTCTGCTTGACATCTCCCACCATAAAGACGTTATAGCAGCCGAAGCGTTCTCTCGAAACCGCATGCAGCAGAGCTTCCTGAACGAGATTGCTGTCCTGATATTCGTCCACCAGAACCTCCTCATACTGGCTGCTCAGTT
>JALFHZ010000162.1 GCA_022776445.1 Lachnospiraceae bacterium | reverse complement strand
GCCTTCCAGAAACTGAATGACAATGATACATACAATAACGGTATCCATGCCATGGGTTCTTTTACCGGAGTGGACGATGTGGCAACATCTCAGGAAAGTTATAAGGCAGAGTGCGATGATGTTTTAGTTCTGATGGACAAGCTGGGCATGAATAAGCGTTGATAACAGGACACATGAAATCATAGACCCGGTTGACGAACTGTCAGCCGGGCTTTTTAGAAAGATGAGGAATGTAACG
Organism: Lachnospiraceae bacterium; assembly: GCA_022776445.1. Taxonomy (GTDB): domain Bacteria; phylum Bacillota; class Clostridia; order Lachnospirales; family Lachnospiraceae; genus Brotaphodocola. The sequence goes on along the minus strand of JALFHZ010000162.1, from coordinate 5,967 downwards.
ATGAAAAAATTTAATCGTACTTATCTGATGGGTATCGTCTGGCTGGCAATTGCAGCTGTTATCCTCTGGCAGACAACGATCCTGCCGGAAAAATTCGTAAGCAATGAGCCGGGACCTAAGCTGTTTCCCTACATTTCAGCTGTTGGAATCGCTGTTTGCTCAATCCTGGCAATGATTACGGAAGGTCCTAAGGAAACGAAAGAGGGAAGTAAGGCCTTTATGGATAAGGCCGGATGGATGAAGATCTTTCTGCTGCTTGGAGAGTGTGTTCTGTTTGCTCTGGGCATGAATTGGATCGGTTTCTGGATCACTTCCATGGTGGGAATGTTTGTCTTTATCTGGACGCTGAAAGAAAAAAAGAAAATCAATATTATCTTTGCGATTCTGCTCAGCATCTGTCTGGGAAGTATCTGTTATTTCGGTTTTACAAAGGTGTTTTCTATTCCTCTGCCTAAGGGGAAGCTGTGGAAGATGCTGAAGATTAAAATGCCCTGATAGAGAGGAGAACGACAATGGGAAGTTACTTATCGGCTTTGATGATGGTACTGCAGCCACAAAACTTTATCGCCCTGTTTTTATGTGCCATTATCGGTGTGATTTTGGGCGCAATTCCTGGTCTTGCCGGCGGTATGGGCATTACGCTTATTCTGCCCCTGACCTTTGCTTTGGACACTGACCTCAGCTTTTGTATGCTGTTAGGCATGTATGTAGGTGGTGTTTCCGGAGCCTTTATTGCTTCTGTTCTTGTAGGAATACCTGGCAGTGCTTCTGCGATTACAACCTGCTATGATGGCTATCCGCTTACCAAAAAAGGGAAAGCAGCCAAGGCGTTGTCTATCGGCATCACCGCTTCGTTTTTAGGTACCTTTGTTTCCATTCTGGTGGCAACCTTCTGCAGTGCGCCTTTGGCAAATGTTGCATTGATGTTAGGTCCCTGGGAATATTTCAGCCTTTGCTTTATGGCGGTTTCTTTAGTAGTTGGCTTAGGCGGACGAAGCATTTACAGAAGTCTGATCGGAGCCTTTGCAGGTCTGTTCATGGCGACCATCGGTACGGACCAGATTACCAATCAGGTACGTTTTACCTTCGGCAACTATAATCTTCTGGGCGGTATCAGTGTTATCAGCTTATTAATGGGTACCTTCGCTTTGCAGCAGGTTGCCATGGGATATGCGAAAGGTCAGCAGGAAATGCCGGAAGTTGACGCCGGCAGTCTGGGTGGATTTGGACTTAAGCTGCATGATTTCACGGACAATATCAAAGAAATTATTATGGCCTTATTAATTGGTCTTGGCATCGGCTTTTTACCTGGCATGGGCGGCGGCGTAGCAAACATGATCGCATACAGCCAGGCGAAAAAAAGCAGCAAGAAACCGGAGCTTTTTGGTACAGGACACGAGGCCGGTGTGTGGGTGTCTGAGGTATCTAACAATGCATCGGTAGGTGGCGCGATCATTCCCATGATCGCTTTGGGTATTCCGGGTGACGGAACCACGGTAATGCTGCTGTCTGCCATGACGATCCATGGCCTGCAGGCAGGTCCGATGTTTATACGAACCAATCCGGATCTGGCAAATTTGATCTTTGCAGCAGTATTAGTTGCCGCTGTTCTGGTGTTTGTCTCCGAGCTTTTTACCAAAAGATGGTTTCCTTTGCTGCTGAAAGCTCCTTACCATTACCTTTATGGCGCAATTCTGATGATTTGCTTTTTGGGATCTTTCAGTTCCGGCACCAGCATGTTTGGAGTGTATGAGACAATTGTATTCTGCCTGCTTGGCATTGTACTTCTTGCCTTTGAAATACCTGTTAACTGTATGATGCTTTCCTATATTCTGGGACAGAAACTGGAATACTATTTCCGCCTGGGATGCTCCTACTCTTATGGAAGCATGGCGCCTTTCTTTACCCGCCCGATCTCCTGTATTTTCCTTCTGATCGGTCTGTACAGCCTGTTTGCTCCGGTTGTAAAGGTATTGATTAAAAAAGTGAAGGCTGCAAACTAGGGAGGCTGTTATGCGAGTGAAAATCAATCCCGGCAAGCAGCGCCGAAGTATCAACTTTATTGATAATATCGTTTACTCCCATGTTAACGATCTCCAGGGCAATCCGATGGAGCTGACTCTTTCCTTAATGGTACAGAACGGCAATTGTGAAATGAGACTGGCCAGCGGCAGAGATGACGAGGTTTCCACAGGAAAGCAGCCTCTGGTAATCTGGATCAATGGCGCCGGATGGCGGGGAGTGGACAAAAATTTGATGGCTGCAGAAATGGAATTTCTGGCAGAGGCAGGATTTGCCGTTGCCAATATCTACTACCGTAGCAGTAAAGAGGGGCACTTTCCCGCTCAGCTGGTTGACTGTAAAACGGCAGTACGGTATTTGCGCAGCCATGCAGAGGAGTATGGCATTGACCCGGAGCATATAGGAGTGATCGGACGCAGTGCCGGCGGCCATCTTGCCGCATTTCTTGCCATGAACAGCAGCGGTTTTGATTCCCGGGAGTGGACAGATACCTCCAGCAAAGTACAGGCGGCTGTCGATATGTTTGGTCTGGCGGATATTCCTATGTACAGCAAGATTACGTTTGAATTGATCAAAAGGCCGGACTATCGGTGGCACAGCATGGCTGAAACCCACGAGGGAGCATTGTTTGGTGTGACCGGGGAAACCACGGAAGAAGAAATTCTGGCCATGGGCGCCAAGGCAAGTCCCATCAACTACATCAATGAAGATATGTGTCCGATGGCTATTTTTCATGGCGATCAGGACCCGCTGGTACCGCTGGCGGTAAGTGAACATTTTTATGAGGAGATCCAGAAAGCCGGTCTTGGAGATCGCACAGAATTCTATGTGGTTGAAAATGGAGGCCATGGAACCAGAGAATTCTTTCAGCCTATGACGAAGCAGATTATTGCAGATTTTTTTATCAAGCATTTGAAGCTTGGAAGGAGAATGGATAATGGCACTGACAAATGAAGAGAAAGAACGCCTGCTGGCCGTTCTGGATGTAACCGGAGGTCACAGGGAGACCATGTTTAAGGAGCGGGTGATTCCGGAAGATTATAAATCCTGTCTTGAACGATGTGACCGGAAAGAAATGACACTGGTTTTTCCGTCACTTGATCCTGTGAGAGTGATCCTTACAATGCCTAAGAAGAAACAGGCAAATGCTCCTCTTCACATTAATTATCATGGAGGTGGGTTTATCTTTAAGCAAAACGGTGACGATGATATGTATTGTGCGCATATAGCTGCCGCAGCCGGTGCTGTGGTTGTGGATGTGGACTACGCGTCTTCCGTAGACGCCCCTTATCCGATGGCCTTCAATCAGGCTTACGAAACTGCAAAGTGGGCCTTTGCCCACTGTCAGGAATGGGGGTGCGACCCGAAAAGGCTTTCCGTGGGAGGCTCCAGTGCAGGCGGCAATCTGGCAATGGCAGTCAGCCTGAAAGCCTCGGAAACCGGAGATTTCCCAATCTGCCTTGAAATTCTGGAATATGCCGCCACAGACAATTACATTCCGGTGGAGCATCCGGAGGAGATGGCCCGCAGTTACACGTTTTCCAGCCTGTATGTAGATGGGGAACTGGAGGTGCTGAAAGAGCCTTACTGCTCTCCGGCTTACGCCACCGATGAGCAGCTTAAACGGCTTCCGGAGACTCTGATCATTGCCCCGGTGCAGTGTCCGTTTTACGAGATTAATAATGAGCTGGGAATGAGAATGGTACGGCAGGGTGTTCCGGTTACGTTCCGTTCCTATCTGGAAAGCACACACGGATCTACGGTGCGCATGGTCGGAGAATGGCAGCAGGCGCAGGCAGCGGTTATCCGGGCTATTAAACAGACAACTTTATAGGGAAGAAAACAGAAATAAAGGGTTGTCGCACGAGAATGATTTGATATGCTCCCTTCTAGGTAGACAAGTGAAATAACAAAAACTTGTCACTTAGGAGGGAGTATATTTTATGTCTGAAAAAGCAAGAGAATTATCCCCAGAAGAATAGCTCTGGGCGGTAACGGAATATCTTTCAGGGAAAAGTAGAATAGCTCTGAAAGACGGGGATCTGTTTTCGAAAATTAAGAAAGCATCCGTAATGAGGCTAAGTGCCGGTAAAGAGAGAGTTAAGAGGGAGTCCATAGTTTACGTTGCGCATTCCACGAATATGTGATACGTTAATAAAAAGAGAAAAAAGAGATGGGGTGTCATATGGTTTCCTGGTTATCGGTAGCAATCATCGTGGTCAATATGGTGTTGGGAATTCTGGTCCCAATCGCTCTTTTGATTTGTTTTAAGAAGAAATATCGGGCAAGCATCAAAAGTTTTCTGGTCGGCTGTGCAACGATGCTTTTGTTTGCACTGGTGCTGGAGCAGATTGTTCATTACTTCGTATTAGGGTCACCGGCTGGCAGCGTGATACGGGAGAGTATCTGGCTGTATGCGCTTTACGGCGCTCTGATGGCCGGATTGTTTGAGGAAACAGGACGCTTGCTTGCAATGCGGTATGTGCTGAAGAAAGAGCACGGAAATGCCCATAATGCGCTTATGTACGGCGCAGGTCACGGCGGATTTGAGATGTTTGTAATTCTTTCAATCGGAATGATCAATAATCTCATCTATTCAGTCATGATCAATCTGGGGAAGACACAGGCAATGCTTGAACCTCTGGACGAGGCAGCCAGAGGCATGCTGCAGACTGCATTTGATGCCCTGATTCAGACGCCGGCCTGGTACTTTGCGTTAAGCTCTGTAGAACGTGCTGCTGCAATTACCGCACAGATCGGGTTATCGGTAATCGTCTGGTACGCCGCCGCAGGAAAGAAAATGAAGGGCAGTCTTTTCCTTCTGGCAATCGCGCTGCACGCTGGTTTGGATGGTGTGGCCGTGCTGGCAGCAAAAAGCGGTATTCCCCTGATTCTGGTTGAGATACTAATCTGGTTCATGGCAATTGGTATTGTGTGGATCGCGAAGAGCGTTTGGAAGAGGGAAACTCATTCTGTGCCACTTTATTAACTGAAAGGTATTGGGGGTACAAAATAATGTTTGCGGATAATTTAATGGAACTGAGAAAAATTCATGATTTATCGCAGGAGGAACTGGCTGAGAAAATTGGTGTTTCCAGACAGACACTGTCGAAATATGAGACAGGTGAATCCCTGCCGGATATCGAAAAATGTAAAGCGCTGGCCGATGTATTCGGGGTTACAGTGGATGATTTGATCTGTTATGAAAAATCAGACGGAATGGGGCTTGGTTTGCCGCCGAAGGGCAAGCATATATTCGGAATTGTGAAGGTTGGCGATAAGGGGCAGATCGTGATTCCGGCGAAAGCAAGGAAGGTTTTTGATATTCAGCCGGGGGAAAATCTGATCGTACTTGGAGATGAGGCGCAGGGAATCGCGCTGATAAAAGAAAAAGGCTTATTGGAGCTTCTACATTCAGCCGGAAGTAAGGAGGTTAAAGCGATGAAAAAAAAGATCATTCCTTTGCTTGGAATCGCAGTCCTTTTGTCTGCGGCAGGAGGTATGAGGACGGAGGCGGCGGTAAATACCGGAGCGACTGCAGAGGTTACAGTTTCGGAAACGGAAAACGAGTGGTACGGTAACTTAAAATTTCATATTCCGGATTCCTGGACCGGTCATTTCTACATGGGACACCATACTGATGCGGACGGGACGTACTGGACTGAATTCTGTGAGGAGCCGGATTTTTCAGCTGAGGGAATGGGCTGGCTCTGCAGTGTGATCCAGGTAAAAAATAACGATGTGGAGAGATATAAATATCTTCCCAGCTTTGATTATATCGGTGAGATCCGGTGCGACAACGGAGAAACGTACGGTCTGATTGTGGAGTACCCGACGGATGTTCAGCCGTCGATCGATCAGATGGAGCTGTACGGAAGAATGTATGAAGATATCAAAGCTCTTGTGAATAATATAGAGGTCGGCAACGGAGCTTCCCTGTATAAA
>JALFHZ010000149.1 GCA_022776445.1 Lachnospiraceae bacterium | reverse complement strand
TGGAATGGAATTGATCCGACTTTTAAAATCATAGGAATTAAGAATTATATAAGAGCAGTGAAAGATGAAACTTACTGGACATCGTTCTGGTTTACGATGAAGTTTTCCGCGTTTGTCGTTGTGATTGCAAACCTGATCGGTTTTTCCTGGGCTTATGTTCTTTCCGGTGATCATATTCCCTATAAGAATTTCTGGAGAGCTTTGATTTATGCACCGAGAATCATCGGCGGCGTAGTACTTGGTTTTTTGTGGAGATTCATTTTCCAGAACGTATTTGTACAGTTTGGTAAATGGAGCGGAATCAAATGGTTTGCGCAGCAGTGGTTCACAACTCCGGAATCTTCTTTTTGGGCTCTGGTAATTGTGATGACCTGGTCCTTGTCAGGTTATTTGATGATTATCTATAATTCCGGACTTGCTGCTATTTCCAGGGATTATTATGAAGCAGCTACAGTGGATGGGGCATCGAAATGGATCTGTCTGAAATCCATTACGATTCCGCTTTTACGGGGTACAATCACCCGATGCCTGTTTATTGCAATCAACTGGGCAATGCTGCTGTATGATACCAACATTTCGTTAACCAACGGCAATCCATACCGGACATCAGAAGGTGTCATGATGAATATTTATGCAACAGCATTCCGCAGCAATCAGATATCCTATGGAGCAGCAAAATCTGTGTTGTTCATTCTGGTATTGCTGATTGTTTCCTTCGGTCAGATGAAACTGACTTCCAGAAATGAGGTGACTTTGTAATGAAACGGAAAAAAACTATGCAGACAGCACTGGCTCTGGCTTTTGTAGTCTTCAGCTGTTCTCTGGTATTGATCCCTCTGTATTTTACAGTACTGAACTCTTTTAAGCCATATCCGGAAATTGCAGCAAATATTGCAGCTTTTCCGAAAAGTCCTACGCTGGCCAATTTCAAAGAGGCATGGAAACGGCTGGATTTTCTCAGAGTTCTTGGAAATACCCTGATTGTAACGGTATTTTCTGCGGTCGGAATCGTGGTTCTCAGTGGAATGACCGGATACTGGATCACAAGACATCAGAATCGTTTCACAAAGCTTTGTTTTGTATTGATCCTGTGCGGTATGAGCGTTCCGTTCCAGTGTATTATGATTACCTTTGCGAAGATGATCGGTCTCATGAATCTGGGTAATAAGTATATTGGCGTAATCATGAGCAACTGGGTCTTTTCCATGCCGATGTCGGTTTTCCTGGTTACCGGCGCAGTCAAGGCATTGCCGGTCGAGATTGAGGAGTCGGCTGTGATTGACGGCTGCTCCCCGTGGAATCTTTATTGGAGAATTGTATTTCCTCTGACAAAGGGAACCATGTTTACGATTGTTTCCCTGGAGGTATTGAAATACTGGAACAATTATCTGATGACACAGTTTATTTTGACGAAGCCGCAGCTTCGAACCATCCAGATTGCGATGATGTCGCTGTTTAACGAGGCATTGTTCTCCTGGGATGTAGCAGTGGCAGCAGTGACCCTATCGATTTTGCCGTTGTTTATTTTCTTTGTGATTGCCCAGAAGCAGGTGCTGAGCAGTGCAACGGTTGGGGCGGTCAAAGGTTAACCTGCATGTATTAACAGCTGATCCGGACAGCTGTATATATATAAAATGCGTAACGAGAGAAAGGAGCAACAGATTATGAAAAAAAGAAGAATTATGGCAACCGTAATGGCAGCAGCTATGCTTGCAACAGGATTGACTGGCTGTGGATCATCCGATCAGGCAGCGACAACAGCAGCACCGGCAGCAACGGAAAAAGCTGCACAGGCAGAAACCCAGGCACCGGATAGTTCAGAAAAAGCTGCGGATGAAATCGATGTGAAAAGCCTTCCGGCGGGATCCATCGACTTGTCATTAATGCTTCCGTTAGGACAGTGGACGGATAATTTCAACACATTGATTGATGCTTATAAGGCAGAGCATCCTGAGATCGGCGAAATCACAGCGACATTCCCAAGCTCTGACAAATATGACGATCTGCTGGTATCGGCATTGTCTGCAAATGACCTTCCTAATATCATCAATATCGGGTATGGTATCCGGCGTCAGGATTGGTGGCAGTATTGTGAAGACCTCAGTACCGGCTGTCCAGCGTATGATATGCTGACGGAAGCACAGATTACAAACGGTACCGATGGAGATTATGGTATGCTGGTTCTCCCGATGACACTGGAGGGAACCGGTATTCTTTATAACACCCGTATTTTGAAGGAGGCTGGTTGGGATCATACGCCGCAGACCAGAGATGAACTGCTTCAGTATTGCAAAGATTTGAAAGCAAAGGATATTCAGCCATTTATGCTTCCGTGGGCAGAAACCTATCTGAATCTGTTTAATAATGTAGGAAACTACTGGCTGTTAAATAAGCCGGATGGCGGAAAGGAAACACTTGCCAGGCTGATGGCCGACGAAGATGTGGATCTGGCAAATGATCCGGAAATGACGGAACTTCTGGATACTTATGAGCAGATTCTGATTCCTTATGCGCAGGAGGGAGCAGTTTCCACAGATAAATGGACCTGCCGGAATGCATTCTTTGCAGAAGAGTGTGCGATGTTAGTAGGCGAAGGTTCCTACGAAACGCCGAATATTCAGAATGCAAATCCGGCAATGCTGGATTATGTAAAACAGGATATTCTTCCGGTATCCAACGATCCGGAAAAGAATAAGATGGCAATTGCATCAATTAGTATCAGCGTTACGAAAAACGATGATCCGAATGTGGTGGCATGTGCCAAGGATTTTGCAAGCTGGCTGGTTTCCTCTGATACCGCGAGACTGTGGCATCAGGAGACGATGGGAAGTCCAACTGCAATTCAAGGATTGGAAGTATCTGAGAAGCTTCCTGTCATTGCAAAAGATGTAATAGATGCGATTGCTGACGGTAAGGGTGTAGAGAATATCTTCGTATATATGCCATCTTCCATTTATACCGATATGCAGGAAAACTGGGCGAGATATGTTGCAGGCGCACAGACAAGAGAAGAGTTCCTTGAGAGATATCAGCAGATTTTCAAGGATTATCAGGATGGTATTTACGGTTGATTTATTCGACCATGATAGAGAGGCAGGAATAACATGAGTAAGTTTTATATTGCAAGATCGGATGAAATAGAACAGTGTTATGACGATAATGGCTTTGCAATAACGGAACTTATGGCAGACAGCCATGATGGAAGTATTCATAATTACAAAGGATTTTTGAAGGCCGGTGCAGAAATTGCACCGGAGCTTCATTCGAATGAAATAGTCATTTACATGTTTGGCAAAGGCAAAGGTTATGTTGCGGATCAGAATGGTGTGTACAATGTGGAGGAAGCGGTAAGCTTCTATTTCCCTGACTTTGATAAAAATGCATATCGGATTCATGCGTTTGAAGATATGGAGTTTATCAAGTCTGTCGTGAAGATGGAGGATTATGACTGGGAGGATTATCACAGTTCCCATATTCGTCTTCCGTATTTTGCCCCACTTAGCAAGTGTGTACGTTATGATCAGGACTGCAAAGGTCCGCATACCACATCCTGGCATGTACTGAGCCCCAAACAGCTGGGACATGTCATCCTGGGTGTCGTAAGAGCAATGGGTGAAGGCACCAATGAGCAAGGGCATCCGGCGGTGCACCAGTGGAATTATTGTCTGGGCAATTCCGATTTTGATATTACAGTGGATGGAGAAACCACGCATACGAAGACCGGTGATTTCAGCTTTATTCCGGCAGGACCTGACCACAGTCTGGTAGCGCAGCCCGGGAAAGAAGTATTCTATGTCTGGTATGAGCAGTTTACGAGAGGTTCCCGTGATTATATCGTAAAGCTTGCCAAGGGACAGATGGAATAGGGAATGTAAGGAGTATGTATGAGTTATTATATTGTAAGAAATGAAGATCTGGATATCAAATATGATGAAAACGGTTATTATCAGACAGAGGTGCTGGCAGGAAGCTATGATGGAGGAGTCAGAAACTACAAGTGCTTTTTGAAAGCCGGCAGTGAGATTTGCCCGAGTTTATACCAGGAGGAAACCGTCGTTTATATGTTCGGGAAAGGCCGTGGTTATGTTACTGACAGCAGCGAGGCACATAATATCACAGAATTATCGTTCTATCTTCCGAATTTTGACAAAGATCCGTTTACGATCCATGCAGTAGATGATATGGAATTTATCATGAGTGTTGTGGAGATGAATCCATGGGATAAAGAACGGTATGAGCATAGTCATGTGCATCTTCCGTTTTTCATGAAATACACGGATGGACAGATTTATGATCAGGACTGTAAAGGTCCGAATACAACATCCTGGCGTATCATTGGTCCGGGGCAGATGGGAAGAATCCTGATGGGAGTGGTGCGTGCGGTCGGGGAAGGAACCGATGAAAAGGGACATCCCGCAGTGGCACAGTGGAATTACAGCATTGGGAACGCGGATTTTCATTTGAGTGTGGATCATAATCCGTCGATTGTTCAGAAAGGCGGTGATTTCAGCTTTGTTCCGGCGGGACCGGATCACAGTCTGATTGCAGATCCCGGTAAGGAAGTGTTCTATGTGTGGTATGAGCATTACACACGGGAACGGGATTTTATGGTGACTCTGGCAAAGGGTGAGAGCCTGGAAGAAAAATTGAAGCATTAAATTAAATTCATATAAGGAGACTTAAAACAATGGAACATGCTTATGAGAAGAATTTCTATGTGGAGAAAGCCGGAGATATTGCGGCAAGAGCGCAGTTTGATGACAATGGTTTTGCTATGGTAGAACTGCTTCCAGGAGTGTATCAGGGCGGAATCAAGAGCTACAAGTGTTTTCTGAAAGCAGGAAGCAAGGTTGCTCCGGAATTATATGCGGATAAATCCGTAATCCTGTTCTTTGGAAAAGGGGAAGGAGAACTGACGGATTGTGACGGCGTACATAAGATCACAGAAGTTGCTTTCTATGTGCCGTTTATGGATAAGGAAGCGTATGAAATTCATGCGGCGGAGGATATGGAGTTTGTACTCAATATCATTGAGATGAATCAGTGGGACAAAGCTGCATTTGACAGATGGCATATCCGTCTTCCGTATTTCAGACTGCACAGTGAGTGCGTCCAGTATATTCAGGATTGTAAGGGACCGAATACGGAGGCAAGAATGATTCTGTGTCCAAAGTGGCACGGAAGAGTGATTCTGGGAACCACCAGAGCAATCGGAGAAGGTACGGTTGAAGCCGGACATCCGAAGGTACATCAGTGGAACTATTGCCTGGGAGATTCCGATTTCCATATGAGTGTTGGCTATAAGGCCGAAAACAATATGGAAACTGTACAGCACCATGCAGGAGATTGGAGCTTCATTCCGGCAGGGGCTGACCATGATCTGGTTTCTGATCCGGGAAAAGAAGTATACTACATCTGGTTTGAGCATTATACCGATGAGCAGGCTATGGCAAAGATGTAAAATAAGTCTTGAGAATTGAAGATAAAGGCGGGAGATCAGTTGCACATTTGTTTGCTGCGCTGATCCCCGTTTTTTTGTGAGAGGAAATATGAATACTGTAAAATGTGTAAAAAATAAAAATATCAATATGCTGGACGGAAATCCTGCCTGGCTGGTCATGTGGTTTTCCGTTCCACTTATTTTCGGTAATATTTTTCAGCAGCTTTATTATATTACAGATGCTGTAGTCGTCGGAAAGTATATTGGTATCAATGCCCTGGCGGCAGTCAACAGTTGTTCATGGATTACCTGGCTTTTGAATGCCATTGCCAGAGATTTGTCTAATGCGTTGTGCATATTGGCTTCCTATAGTGTGGGAGAACAGGATCAGCAGAAATTAAAAAAGATCGTGGGCAATTCCTGTACGATCACGCTTGGATTAGCCTTTTTTTTGACGGTTCTGGTGGAATTCTATCTGGATGAAATTTTTCAGCTGTTTCAGGTTCAGGCGGATATTGTGCAAATGACCGGCGACTATTTTTCTGTTGTTTTAGTGGGGATTCCGTTTGTGCTGGTCTATCATGTGGCAGCAGCTTTGCTTCGGGCAGCTGGAAACAGCAAAGTTACATTTTATGCGGTATCGGTATCAACGGTGATCAATACGATCCTGGATCTTCTGTTTATTGTACAGTTCGGATGGGGAGTGAAAGGCGGTGCACTGGCTACGGTGATTGCACAGTTTGCGGCGATGATGGTTGCATTGGTTCCGCTGTTGAAAAGTTCCATGTTCAGCATGGATCTTTCCGATTGGCTTCCGGATCGGGATTTCCTGCGTCAGGTTGTCGGACTTTGGCTCCCGATGTTTGTCAACAGTGCAGTGATTTCGTTCGGAGGAAGCTTTGTATCCAGAAATGTCAATGCGATCGGTCCGCATTTTACTGCTGGTATTTCATCGGCAACCAAGATTTTTACCTTACTTGAGTCGGTGATCATGGCTATTCAGACTGGATTGTCTGTCTTTATCGGGCAGAATCTGGGGGCAGACCAGATGCAGAGAGTCAAAAAAGGACAGCATCAAATTGTTTTTTTGTCACTTGGTATTTCCGCGATTCTGAATCTGGTTGTTCAGGGGCTGGCTCCACAGCTGCTCCACCTGTTTCTCTCTCAGGAGGATCCTCTCTATGCGCAGACTTTACATGTGGCAATACGGAATGTGAGAGTCATTACTCTGGGGCTGTTTGTG
>JALFHZ010000142.1 GCA_022776445.1 Lachnospiraceae bacterium | reverse complement strand
CATGCAGGATGTGGATCTGAGCCGTATCCTGCATATTGTGGAGAAAAAACTGCTGCATGAAGATTATACCTCCCTGGAACTGGCGGCAGCCCTGCTTCGGATGAATATGGGAGAAGCAAATCAGGACATTGTGGAAGACGGGCATCTGGCACGTTCTCTGGATGATCTGGGCTCCTATGGCAGAGACGGCCGCGGCGGACGAGGCAGCAGAAACTATCGCGGCGGAAAAGAATATGGACGGGGCAGCCGTGACCGCGGAAGTATGGAACGTCTGTTTCTGAATATTGGCAGAGAACACAATGTCAAGCCGGGTGACATCCTCGGTGCGATTGCAGGTGAGTCTGGTGTCTCCGGTCGGATGATCGGCAGCATTGAGATGTATGATAATTATACGTTTGTAGAAGTTCCGGCAGACTGTACGGATGAAATTCTGGAAGCTATGCGCAATGTAAGGATACGAGGAAAGAACATTCGCATGGAGAAAGCAAATCGGAAATCTTGACTTAATAAGAGCATTATGTTAAGCTAATCGCATAACAAGCGGATAGCGGTTAAGGCAAGATGATGAGTGGGTGGATGGGAATTGTATTCCCATCTATTTTTGTTTGCAAATGAAGCTTCCTGACCGGAATCCTATATAGGGGGTATAAAAGATGATCATACAAAGTAAAAGAGTCTGGATTTGTGGACAGTTTATGCCGGCACAGCTGGAGATCGTAGGAGAGAAGATTCATGCGGTACATGCGTATGGAGAGAAAACAACGGACATGGATTACGGCAATCGCCGGATTCTGCCGGGCTTTCTGGATGTACATACACATGGCTGTTATGGGTTTGATACCAACGATGCCGAGCCGGAAGGTCTGCGCAGATGGATGGCGCAGATACCGGAAGAGGGAGTTACTTCCATTCTGCCCACAACCGTGACCCAGATGCCGGATGTGCTTTTGAAGGCAGTCGCGAACGTGGCAAAGGTGGTCGGGGATGGCTATGAAGGTGCGGAGATTCTAGGCATTCATTTTGAAGGACCGTATCTGGATATGGAATATAAGGGAGCCCAGCCTCCGGAAGCGATCGCAAAACCGACTGTGGAGCAGTTTCAGATGTATCAGGAGGCCGCGCATGGGCTGATCCGTTACATCACTATGGCGACCGAGCAGGATGAGGATTTTACACTGACCCGCTACCTGAAGGGACAGGGCGTAGTGGTCAGCATGGGACATTCCGCGGCCACCTATGAGCAGGCCATGCTTGGTATCGCCAACGGTGCGACTTCCATGACGCATGTGTACAATGGCATGACCCCATATCATCACCGTAAGCCGGGTCTGGTGGGCACCGCGATGCGTGTGCGTGATATTTATGGTGAGGTGATCTGTGACGGATGCCACAGTCACATGGCTGCGCTAAATAACTTTTTCACGGCAAAGGGCCGTGATTACGCGATTATGATTACAGATTCCCTGCGTGCGAAACACTGCCCGCCGGGAGGGACCTATGATCTGGGCGGTCATCCGATTGAGATTCGCGAGAACGGTCTGGCGTATTTAAAGGGCACTGACACGATTGCGGGCAGCACGCTTTCCATGAATCACGGTTTGAAGATCCTGATCGAGGATGCGCTGGTACCGGTTGACGCGGCGATCAATTCCTGCACGATCAATCCGGCTCGCTGTCTGGGCGTTGATGACCGCAAGGGAAAGCTGACCGCCGGTCATGACGCGGATATCGTGGTGCTGGAGGATAACTATGAAGTACTGCAGACTTACTGCAGAGGCAGAGCGATGCTGCCGGAAGCATAATTCAGAACTAATATCAGGAGGCATAACAACAATGGCAGAATATTCGTACAGATTTGGCTTTATCGGCATGGGTAATATGGGATTTGCGATTCTCAAGGGACTGCTTGGGCAGTTTTCATCTGAGGAGCTTACCTTTCACGAGAGGAACGCAGAGCATATGGAGGACGTGGCTGCGAGAACCGGCGTGGTGTTTTCCGCGGACAATGCATCCTGCGCCCGGGGATCAGAATATGTGGTGCTTGCGGTGAAACCGCAGCAGCTTCAGGCTGTGGTGGAGGAGATTCGGGATGCAGTGACAGAGAAACAGACGGTCATTTCCATCGCGCCCGGTATTACGATTGCAGATCTTCACGCGTGGTTTGGAAAGAAATGCCGGATCGTGCGCGCGATGCCGAACACGCCGGCTCTGGTCGGGGAAGGCATGACGGGCGTGTGCTATGACGCTTCGCTGTTTACGGAGGACGAGCAGCAGCTGATTCATACGTTCTTTGCATCCTTCGGGCGCATGGTTCTGGTGGAAGAAAAGCTGATCAATGCGGTGGTCTGCGCCAGCGGAAGTTCGCCTGCCTATGTGTATATGTTTATTGAGGCACTTGCAGACAGTGCGGTCAAATACGGCATGCCGCGCGCCATGGCATATGAACTGGTGGCGCAGACGGTGCTGGGCAGTGCGAAGATGGTGCTTGCGACCGGGGAACATCCGGGAAAACTGAAGGATCAGGTATGCTCCCCCGGA
>JALFHZ010000131.1 GCA_022776445.1 Lachnospiraceae bacterium | reverse complement strand
TCTTCTCCGGATACGAGCAGATGGGAGAGAAGCCTTTCAAGACCGTACTGTTCCACGGACTGGTACGTGACAGTCAGGGACGGAAGATGTCCAAATCTCTGGGCAATGGTATCGATCCGCTGGAGATCATCAGCCAGTACGGTGCCGATGCACTGCGTCTGACCCTGATCACCGGCAACGCACCGGGCAACGATATGCGCTTCTACTGGGAGCGTGTGGAAAACAGCCGCAATTTTGCAAATAAGGTATGGAACGCGTCCCGGTTTATCATGATGAACATGGAGAAGGCTCCTGCACGTGAAGTAGCGCTGGAAGAGCTGACCATGGCGGATAAATGGATTCTTTCCAAGGTGAATACACTGGCGAAGGATGTTACCGAGAATCTGGACAAATACGAGCTGGGCATTGCGCTGCAGAAGGTTTATGATTTCATCTGGGAGGAATTCTGCGACTGGTATATCGAGATGGTGAAGCCGCGACTGTGGAAGGAAGACGACACGACCCAGGCAGCGGCAATCTGGACGCTGAAGACCGTTCTGATCCATTCTCTGAAGCTTCTGCATCCTTATATGCCGTTTATCACGGAAGAAATTTTCTGCAATCTGCAGGATGATGAGGAATCCATTATGGTTTCCGCATGGCCGGAGTTTAAGGACGCCTGGAACTTTGAGAAGGAAGAGTTTGCTGTAGAGACCATCAAGGAAGCGGTTCGTGCGATTCGTAATGTACGCACCTCCATGAATGTACCGCCGAGCAAAAAGGCCAAGGTATATGTGGTTTCCGAACAGCAGGAGCTTCTGGATATCTTTGAGCACAGCAAGGTATTCTTTGCAACACTGGGATACGCAAGTGAGGTATACCTGCAGAAGGATAAGACAGGCATCGCCGACGATGCGGTATCTGCGGTTATCCCGCATGCGGCAATCTATATGCCATTTGCGGAGCTGGTAGACGTGGCAAAGGAGATTGAGCGTCTGACCAAAGAAAAGGAACGTCTGACTAAAGAGCTTGCCCGTGTTACCGGAATGCTCTCCAATGAGCGTTTCATCAGCAAGGCACCGGAAGCAAAGATCAACGAGGAAAAAGCAAAACTGGAAAAATATACGCAGATGATGAGTCAGGTGGAGGAACGTCTGGCACAGCTGCAGGCATAAGCAGGGACAGGCCCGCATATATATAGGTTATGGAAGAACAGGCACGTGCGTATCTGGATCAGATACCATTTTGGACAAGAAAAAAGAATACGCTGGATGCTGTAGGGGATTTCCTGAAAGCATTGGGAGATCCGCAGAAGCGGATGAAAATCATCCATGTGGCAGGAACGAACGGTAAAGGTTCCGTCTGTGCGGATCTGACAGCCATTCTGACTCAGGCAGGCTACCGGGTGGGGACTTTTATCTCTCCCCACCTGGTAGATGTGAAGGAACGCTTTCTCCTGAATGGCAGACAGATATCGGAGGAAGCATTTGAGGCGGGGTTTTGTCGTGTCCGGGCGGTGACGGAGGCGATGATGGAGCAGGGGTACTGCCATCCGACCTTTTTTGAATTTGTGTTTCTGATGGCAATGACGATTTATGGAGAGCTTCAGCCGGACTTTGTGGTTCTGGAGACAGGACTGGGAGGGCGGCTGGATACAACCAATGCAGTCGACAGGCCTGTGGTCTGCGTGATTACCTCCATCAGCCTGGATCATACGATGTATCTGGGGGATACCATTGCGAAAATCGCCTCGGAAAAAGCCGGAATCATCAAGCCTGGGATTCCGATTATTTTTGATGACAATCAGCCGGAGGCATCGGCAGTAATCCGGGCGAAAGCGATGGAAGTCCATGCCCCGGCCTATCCGGTTGGAGAGGAAAAAAGCTATCGGGATGTGAAGTTTGTCGCACCATATCAGGCGATGAATGCTGCGCTGGCCGTTGAGGTGCTGCGGGTTCTGAACTTGCCGGGGATCACGGACAAGACTTGCCGGAAAGGACTGGAACAGGTACACTGGCCGGGACGTATGGAGCAGGTGGAACCGGATATCTGGCTCGACGGCGCGCACAATCCCGGAGGCATTCGGGCGTTCATCCGTGCAGTGAAGGAAACTGCGGCCGGCAAAGCATCCGGCGAACAGCTGCATCTGTTGTTTGCCGCAGTGTCGGACAAGGATTATCACGAGATGATCCGGATGCTTTGCCGGGAGCTTCCACTGTCCAGAGTGACAGTGGTGCATTTAAGCAGCGAACGCGGACTGGATCCGGAGATTCTGGCAGATCAGTTCCGCAGTGCCGGATGTGCACAGGTGGAGGCTTTTGGAAATACGAAAGAGGCGCTGCATGCCGCGATCGCCGGCAAAGGAAGCGGGGATCGCTTGTATGTGGTTGGTTCTCTGTATCTGATTGGCGAGATCAAAAAGCTTTTACAAGAAACCGGGAGGAAACAGGATGCTTGATTTTGAAGAGGAAATCAGACGCTTTCAGCCGAGCCTGGAAGTAGGCGAGGTGGAAGATGCCATCGTTAAGGAGGATCTGACGGACATGACCGATTTGATGGTGGAACTTTTGAAAAGCAAAAAAGAATAGACGGAGAAATGAATGGAAACAGCAAAAAAGAACCGTCAGATTGCAAATGCATATTATAATCTGGGATTGGCGAAAGCACAGCACCGGGATCTGTGCGGTGCTGTGAAGGCACTGAAGAAAAGTCTTCGTTTTGACAAGTATCAGACGGATGCCAGAAATCTGCTGGGACTGATTTATCATGAAGTCGGTGAAGTCGGTGCAGCGGTGGCGCAATGGATCATCAGCCTGAATCTGCAGGAGCAGGATAATCTGGCGGAAGAATATCTGCGGAAGGTGCATGCAGGCCGTGGTTATCTGGAAGTGGCGGATCAGTCTGCCAAGAAATACAATCAGGCGTTGGCCTATGCGCAGAATGAAAATGAAGATCTGGCAATTCTGCTTCTGATGCGGGTTGCTGCGGAGATGCCGAATTATGTGAAGGCGCAGGAACTGCTGGCGCTCCTGTTCATTCACCAGGAAAATTTTACTAAGGCAGGACGCTGTCTGTATCAGGCCCTGAAGGTAGATCCTTATAATCCTCAGGCACTGCGGTATATGACGATTGTCAAGCAGAATACCGGAAAAGCGGAGGTGGAGCGCAAAAAACTGAAGAACGCGTTTTCTCACCGCCAGATGCAGGATGATGATATCATTTTGCCGCCAAGCTACAAGGAGAATACCGGACTGCAGTCGGTACT
The DNA here is from genome assembly GCA_022776445.1 of Lachnospiraceae bacterium. GTDB lineage: Bacteria > Bacillota > Clostridia > Lachnospirales > Lachnospiraceae > Brotaphodocola. The sequence continues at coordinate 3,995 of JALFHZ010000131.1, read as the reverse complement.
GAATATTCTGGCAGGACTCATCATGGGAGCTGTGGTGATTTTCTTCCTGGTGATGCCCGCAAGCCGGGAAGCATTAAACAGCCGTCACAACGAGGAATTGCTTCAGAAGCTGGAGGTGATCAATCAGAAAAATATTGAGATTGACAGCCTGCATTCCCAGATGGAATCAGCAGAGAAGGCAAAGGAGCAGGCAGAAACATCTCTGGCATCCCTGCTCAGTGACCAGGGAAGCACAACCGGACAGTACCAGAAGCTGGTTCAGATTCTGCAGGCATATCGGGATGGTGATCTGCGAACAGCCGCGCTTTTGTATGTTGAGTTGGATCTTTCTGTCTTAAATGACGGAGCGGTCAATGATACCGTAGCCTGGATTCAGCAGGATATGGAAGCAAACGGGGCACAGCTTCTGGAGCAGATGGGGGATGAAGCGTTCGCTCAGGAGGGCGGCGCGGCTCAGGCGGCAGAGTATTATCAGAAGAGTCTGCTGATTCAGAAGGACAATCCGGGTGCCCTGTTCAAGCTTGGCAATGCCTTTCAGGCACAGGGCAATACGGAACAGGCAAATCAGTATTACGGCGAGGTCATTATGAATTATCCGGATTCGGAATATGCAGAACAGGCCAAGGCACAGAGAGGATACTAAAGGAAAAGAAAAAAAGACACGTTGGAAGAAGAGCAGAAAGCAGCTTCCGGCGTGTCTTTTTTGTTTGCCGTGAAAAATGGCAATGATATATCAGGAAAGGGGAAACGTGCGTATGCAGCAGTCATTTATGTATGAAGCAAAGGGACAGATTCTGATTATTCATCTTCCGAAGGAGCTGGACCATCACAATTGCAGAAATCTGAAGTATGAGACGGATCTTCTGTTTTCAGAAAACTATATCAACCATGTGGTTTTTGATTTTTCCAGAACAGAGTTTATGGATTCTTCGGGAATCGGAATCCTTCTGAACCGCTACAAGCAGATGGCACGCAGCGGTGGGAAGGTCACACTTTATGGAGCCAGTGCACAGGTGGAACGGATTCTGACGATCGGAGGCGTGCACCGTCTGATGAAGCATTTCGATTCCAAAGAAGCGGCAATGCTGGGGTAAGGGGGAAAACGGACTGATGGAACGGTTTCAGATGAAAATAGAGAGCCTGTCAAGAAATGAGGAGTTCGCCAGAGTGGTTGTTGCGGTTTTTATGAGCCGGATGGATCCGACTCTGGAAGAACTGGATGATGTGAAAACGGCGGTGTCAGAAGCCGTGACAAACGCGGAAATCCATGGCTATCAGGGAAAAGAAGGGACGATCGATCTGGATGTGCGCATTGAGGAAAACGTATTGACGGTAATCGTAAAAGACAATGGCGTTGGGATTCGGGATGTACGTCGAGCCATGGAGCCGATGTATTCCACAGATCCGTCCGGGACGCGGTCGGGGATGGGATTTTCGTTCATGGAAGCCTTTATGGATGAGGTACATGTGGAATCTGAGCCGGGCAGAGGAACTACTGTGACAATGAGCAGGAAAATCGGCAGGTAACCGTATGGAGGAGATCATTCGGCTGCTGAAACTGGCACACGCAGGAGACCGGCAGGCCCGTGAGGAGCTGGTTATGAGGAACGTAGGACTGGTATGGAGCATTGTCCGGCATTTTTCCGGACGGGGATGTGAACTGGAGGATCTGTATCAGATAGGCTGTATCGGTCTGCTGAAAGCAATTGATAAATTTGATCTGAATTATGATGTAAAGTTTTCCACCTATGCGGTGCCGATGATTACCGGTGAAATCAAACGGTTTCTTCGTGATGACGGGATGATCAAGGTCAGCCGTTCGGTGAAGGAACTGGGAATCCGCGTGCGCAGTATGCGCGAACAGCTGACCGGTCAGCTGGGGCGGGAACCTTCCCTGGAAGAGATAGCCGGGAAGCTTGGGGTCAGCCGAGAGGAGGCCGCCGCTTCACTGGATGCAGCGGCAGAAGTGGAATCCATTTACCGTACCGTAAACACTGGGGAAGATCAGAATCTCTGTCTGCTGGATCGTCTTCCGGATGATCGGGCAGATCAGGAGCAGATGATGAATCAGATGGTTTTAAAACAGCTTCTCGAGGAGCTGGATGCAAAGGAACGGATGATCATCATGCGCCGTTATTTTGACAACCAGACACAGAGCCAGGTTGCTGCAGAACTGCATATTTCTCAGGTACAGGTGTCGCGGCTGGAGAAAAAAATACTGATGAAAATGCGGGAATATCTGAACGGATAATCAGCCATACTAGGCTTATAAAAAACGGAAGAAAAGGATGTGAATATATATGAATTTTTTCAAATCCAGAGCCGGATTATTCACAGTTTTGCTGGTGGTTCTGGCTGTGGCAGCAGTGATCTGGTATTGTCTTGCAGGACATATGATCCGTACGGAGCCCAATGGAACACTGGTTTATCAGAGCTGGGAGGTGATCCTGTGAGTACCACAAAAACGGTATATTTAAACCTGCGTGAGATTACGGAGGTTCGGGAAAAGGATGTCTTTGTGAAGGATGTTGCCACAATTTACTGCAGCGATGCCAATATCCAGAACAAGTGCAATGCGGCGAAGGTGAAAACGATCCGGGAGGACAAATGCAGACGCTACGTAGAAAGTGCGCTGGATGTGATACGGAAGCTGGAAGCGCTGGATTCGTCCATACAGGTGAATAATGTGGGAAAAGTGGAATACATCATCGATTATCAGCCGCCCCATAAGCCACGTGTGATCTGGCAATGGATGAAGACCGTTTTCGTATGCCTGATCTGTTTTTGTGGGGCGGCCTTTGCAATTATGACGTTTAATAATGATGTCAGTGTCACAGATGTTTTTAAGGAGGTTTACCGGCTGATCATGGGCAGGGAGGCGGAAGGATTTACGATTCTGGAGCTATCCTATTCGATTGGGCTTGCGGTCGGAATCCTGGTATTTTTCAATCATTTTGCAAAGTGGAAACTGAACACGGACCCCACGCCTCTGGAAGTGGAGATGCGTCTGTATGAGGATAATATCAGTAAGACTCTGATTCAGAATGACGGAAGAAAGGAGCAGGGAATCGATGTTCAGTGAGGTTTTGCGGCAGGCGGTTCTGGGGCTGACAGGACTCAGCGCCGGCGGTGTAATTGCGGCCGGTGTATTTGCCTTTCTTGCGATTATCGGAGTGTTTCCGCGGATGATTGGCACGACAAAAACCAATCAGCACATTCTGCTTTATGAGACGGTAATTGTGTCAGGCGGTGTGATTGGAAATGTTTTGGATATCTATGAATTTCCGGTTCTGTTTGGAGGAAGTCTGCTGCTGGGAATCTTTGGATTCTCCGTTGGGGTTTTCGTCGGATGTCTGGTCATGTCGCTGGCTGAAACCTTAAAAGCGATGCCGGTTATGAACCGGAGAATCCATCTTGCTGTGGGATTTCAGTATGTGATTCTGGCCCTTGCCGTGGGAAAGATGATCGGATCGCTGATATATTTTATGAGGGGTATGAGCGCATAGGAACGGAAGGGAGAAAACAGAATGGAACTGAATAAACAGGAATATGATAAATACGTCAAGGCAGTCACTCCGGTATCACCGCTGGCAAAGAATATGGTGAAAGCATTTGTCACAGGCGGTGCGATCTGCCTGCTGGGGCAGATTTCGGTTACGGTCATGATGAATCTGTGGGGAATGGAGAAGGAAACGGCGCAGACCTGGATGCAGTTGGAGCTGATTCTGGCAAGTGTGATCCTGACCGGATTTGGGATATATCCGAAGCTGGTGAAATGGGGAGGCGCCGGGGCGCTGGTGCCGATTACCGGCTTTGCCAATTCGGTGGTGGCGCCGGCGATTGAGTATAAGGCGGACGAATGAGTTATAATAGGACCAAGTCAGAAATACCACAAAAAAGGTGGATATGCTGGTTTAGCCCAATATTTTAATTATTAGAATATATCATAAAGGAGGGTTGAGAGCAACTGCCTTTGGGAATGATAGATTTAGATG
>JALFHZ010000056.1 GCA_022776445.1 Lachnospiraceae bacterium | reverse complement strand
TCTTCTGGAGCAATCGCTCACCAGAAGCACCGCATCCACATGAGGAAGGATTCCACGACTGATATGCTCCATTCCGGCCTCGTTGTCCACGACCACATACTGATAGCTGCCGGAAAGTCTGGCAACCTGGGTTGTAAGAAGCCCATTTACATAACAATAGCAGCCTGACCCCTGAGTTCTGCCCATCACCAGCATATCATAGTCATCTTCCTCGATCAGTGCGGAATTAAACCGAAATGCTGCATAATCCTGTTTGGACATACCCGCCGGAATCGGACTGGGATTCATCATTTCTGCACGGGCTATCTCCTCACGGATCTCTCCGAGGGTCGCTTCCACCTTCACTCCAAGAACTTCATTCAGATTGGAGTTGGCATCCGCATCCACCGCCAGAATCGGTCCCTTTTCTTTTTTACACAAATATTGAATCAGCAGGCCGCAAAGGGTTGTCTTTCCGACACCGCCCTTGCCTGCAACTGCAATCGTATAGGCCACCTACAAGCCCTCCTTACATCAGATTTTATTGGTATACATGCTGTGAGAACACTGCTTTTTAATCTGTACAGCGAACCTTAACAACGCTGCCTGCCAAATCAACCTCTGTCAGAGCTCCCTTCAGCTGTTTTTCCTGACCAATAATATCGATCAAAGTAATTGTATCGCCGTCAATCAGAATTTTGCTGACATTTCTGAGAAGAAGCGTTTCATCTTCTTCCGCTCTTTTTCCATAAACTGCTGCAAGACACATGATTACCGCCTCCTATTTGTCTGCTTTCAGTAAGGAAAGTGCCACACTGAGACGAACATTGCCGCTTTCAAAATCGGAAACACCTTTTTCGATCTGCTCTGCTGCCTCATCCTTGCCCATGGACCGAAGTTTTTTTGCCATGTCTGCCAGTTCCGCCGCATGATGCTTGTTGTGCTGTACCATATAACCTACCAGAGCAACGGTCTCATCCTCTGCACTGACGCAGCTGTTACAACTTCCGGCGCATCCGTGGCTGTGTCCGCATTCATCCCCATGGCTGTGTCCGTCTGCATGATCATGGGTATGTGTATGCTCACCCTCATGTCCCTCTTCATGAACATGTTCGTGGGAATGTTCAATTGTGTGGGTGTGCGCATGCGTATGATGGCAATGAACGACAGCACCATTTTCATCTGTCACTACGTGCATTCCACATTCTCCTTTCTGCGATTTTGAAAAAGAAAAATTATGTTAAATTTTTAATTATATCTATATCATTATACCCTGTTAAGTAATATTAATCAAGGACATTTCTTTTTTTTTGGAGAATTTTTGACAATGTTCACAAAAAAGTACAAAGATTCTTGACACCTACATCTTGTACCCGGTTTTATCTTCCGCAGCAGTGCTTGTACTTCTTGCCGCTGCCGCAGGGACAGGGATCATTCCGTCCGACTTTCTTTCCCTTAACGATCGTTGTCGAGGATTTCTGTTCCTTATAAAGCTCCTTCTGACGCTCCTCGGTGAAAATATCATTCCACTGGGGAAGACCATACAGCCAGTCCGCTTTTGCCGCAACCATGTTTTTATATAAAAGCTCTTTGTCAAAGCCAAGATTTACGGGAGTATCCTCTTCCATGGTATCAATGGGGTTCTGCTCCTTCAGACTGTCGTTGATTCCGTCCAAAAAACCAACCATGATCATCAGATCCACATCGTATTTTTCAGACAATTCCCTGACGGTACCGGTTACCGTTTCGTCCGGATTTGCCAGGAGCTTTTCATAAATACCCTTTTCCAGATTAAAATAATTTCCCCAGAAATAATTACTCTGCTGCTCACTCATCTGGGTCTCGTAAGCCATTTTTCTCCACTGTTCTAATAACGCCATTATTTCTACCATCCTTATACAAATTTTATAATAATTATCTATTCTCCATTATACTATCAATAAACAGTTTATGGCAATAGGAAAATGAATTGTTGCTGTACCCAATTCATGGTATACTATGAACGGACTGAACGGACTGAACGTTCTGATCGCGCCGATTGCACGGAGCATGGCATGTGTATCGAACAGATTGAGCATTCCGAACGAGTCATGCATACCAAATCCGATATTATAAAAGGAGACTCCGTATTATGAACTCTGATATCGATTCTTTCGTTGACCTTCATATCCATTCTGTTTTCTCGGACGGTACCTGCACTCCGGAGGAGCTGGCCGATCTGGCAGTAAAACAAAGGCTGGCTGCCATTGCTCTGACAGATCATGATACGGCAGATGGTATCCCCCGCCTTCTGAAGGCCTGTAAGGATCTGAATCTTCAGACGATTCCGGGGATCGAGCTTTCCTGTACCTGGAACGGAAAAAGTATTCATATCCTGGGCTACGGAATGGATTGGCAAAGGGACAGTTTTCGGCAAAAGCTTAAAGAGTGGCAGTCTGACAGGGAAACCAGAAACAGCCAGATCATAGAACGGCTGCAAAAGCGCGGATATGACCTGTCCATGGAACTGCTGCATCTTCGTTTTCCGGATGCAGTGCTCACTCGGGCAAACATTGCAGTCTTTCTTGCCGAAACAAAACAGGTTCCCGATAAAAACTGGGCCTTTTCCAACCTGATCGGAAAGGGCTGTCCCTGCCATGTGCCGCGAAAACCGGTAGCCCCGGAAGAAGCGATCCGGTTCCTTCTGGACCATGGCGGTATCCCGGTTTTCGCTCATCCGATCCTCAGCCGTATGTGCGAAATACAGCTGGATGAATTTACCGGTTATCTGAAAGCTTTCGGACTTATGGGAATCGAGGGCTATTATTCCGGTTACAGTGCCTCAGACGAAGCACAAATCAAACGAATCGCCAAAAAATACGATCTATTCCTGACAGGAGGCTCTGATTTTCACGGAGCGGCAAAGCCTTCCATTTCCATCGGAACCGGTAAGGGAAAGCTGCAGGTTCCCCGTTCCTGTTTTCAAAGCCTCCTAGAAGCTCAAAGCCGCCTTCAAGCAAACGGAGCGTTACTTCCCGGATGATCCATCCGATTCGTAACGCTCCGTAATTTTTTACAATATGAAATTAGATTCCGGCCTGCTTAAGAAGCTCCGGTACCTTGGACTCCCATCCAAGAGCCATAATATGTACGCCCTGGCAATAAGGCTTACATTCTCTGATGATGCGGGCAGCGATCTCCACACCGGTGATGCCGGCCTTCGTCTTCTCTTTGTCCGCCTTCAGTTCGTCGATCATCTCTTCCGGAATGTGAATACCAGCAACGTTTGCGTTCATGTATCTGCACATGCCCACAGACTTGGGAATTACGATTCCCAGCTGAACAGGCTTACCGAACTGTTTTGCCTTCTCCATGAACTGGATAAACTTCTCAGGCTCATAAACTGCCTGTGTCTGGAAATAATCACAGCCGGCTGCGACCTTTCTTTCCATTTTTGC
>JALFHZ010000040.1 GCA_022776445.1 Lachnospiraceae bacterium | reverse complement strand
TTTCCCTGTTAGTTGCCGGTACCTATGCCGGTTATGCACTCTGGGATAACAACCAGGTCTATGCAGCAGCCCAGAATGTTCAGGCGGATATGATTAAACTGAAGCCGGTGATCGAAGACTCCGGAGAAACAGGGGCATCCTTTGAGGAACTTCTGGCAGTCAACCCGGATGTCTGCGCCTGGGTGACGGTAGACAATACCAATATCGATTTCCCGATTTTACAGGGAGAGACGAACCTGACTTATATCAACAAAGATGTATACGGCAATTTTGCCCTCGCAGGAAGCATTTTCCTCGACACGCGAAACAGCCGGGATTTCCATGACACCGTTTCCCTGCTCTATGGGCATCATATGGATGAGGGAGATATGTTCGGTGATCTGGATAAATTTAAAGACGAAGCATTTTTTAAAGAAAACAAGACCGGTCTTCTGATTTTGCCGGACCGGGTATATGACCTCGAAATCTTTGCCTGTATTCTCGTGAATGCGTCGGAGGATATGATCTTTGAGCCGCACGAGCATCAGGCTGATATCAATAGATTACTTGATTTTACAAAGCAGAATGCAATGCATTATGATGAGGATAAGATGTCGGAACTCAGCCGGTCGGAGGGTGAGAAGCAGCTGCTTCTTTTGTCTACCTGTTCTTCTGAGTTTACCGATGCAAGAACCATTGTACTCACGGAAATGAAACCGCGTTCCAGCAGATAGGAGGAGAATGAATATGAGAAAAATAGTTAAGGGGGCAATTTCCATTCTGTTGACTATGGCACTGAGTATGCCGGTGTTTTCTATGGCAGCATGTGCAGATGAAGTGCCTGTGGTAGAGGTTCCGGTGACCATCGGCATTTCTTCCAGCTATAAGCCGACAGAAGATTACAAGGTCGTTCTGAAGGCAGTGGATGCGGACTGCCCGATGCCGGAAGGAAGTAAGGACGGGATATACACGATGACCGTGAACGGCGCAAAGACACAGAATCTTGGCAGGATTGTTTTCCCGAAGCTTGGAATTTATCATTATACGATTCATCAGGAGAAAGGAAGTAATTCCAGAGGTACTTACGATAGTACCATATATAAGATGACGGTTTCTGTTACCAATGCGGAAAACGGTGGGCTGGAAGCCACGACAATTGTTTATGTCAATAACGTAAATGACAAGTCCGGCTCTGCATCCTTCAATAACAGCTATACAAGAGGCGGAGGCGGCGGTTCATCGTCCGGAGGCGGGTCTTCATCCGGCGGCGGCGGCACGCCAACCACAGTGATTACGGAGACAGATCCGCCGTTAAGCCCAATAGAGACCATCACCGGTATTCTCGATGGTGAGATTCCGTTATCTGCCCTTCCGCAGACGGGTACGCTCTGGTGGCTGGTACCGATTCTGGCGCTTGCAGGTGTGATGATGTTTGCAGTGGGGTTATACAGAGGTCGGAGAAACGGGAATGAGGAAGAACTCTAAACGAAGCGGGAAATTATGTATGACACTTGGGCTGTTGCTGACTGCGGCAGCCCTTTTCCTTACGGGATACAATCTGTGGGGGGAATACCGGGCGGCCAGGAATGCCGGCGCGGCTCTGATGCAGGTGGAGCAGAGGATTCCGGCAGAGACGAAATCACCGGAAACCGATGACGACAAGGCGAAAGAGCAGGAAACAGAGCAGGAAATGCCGACCGGGGAAACGAAAGGGGCTGCGGAGGCTTCCGGGCAGGGAATGACGGTACAGATGATCGATGGCCAGGAGTATATCGGGGTTGTCGAGATCCCCACGTTGTCACTGAAACTGCCGGTGATCAGTGAATGGAATGATGAGCGACTGAAGATTGCGCCGTGCCGCTATGTGGGAACCGCATATACGAGGGATCTGATCCTATCGGGACACAGCTATAAAAATCATTTTCGTTATATCCGGAAACTGGTGATTGGAGATCCGGTTATTTTCACGGACATGGATGGCAACCGGTTTGCCTATGTGGTCTCCGGAACAGAGGTGATCGATGCAAACGGCGTGGAGGAGATGGAAGCCGGGGACTGGGATCTGACGCTGTTTACGTGTACGTATAACGGAAGCGCAAGGCATACGGTGCGGTGCAGGCTGGTGCCGGAGGAGAACCCCTGGATGGATGGACATTAACCAGGGGTTTTGCCGGATTCTTTTTCATCTCATTTTGTCTTTTTATCTTTTGGATTTTGTTCTTGACAATGAATGATCCGTTCTCTATACTGAAATTAATCTTCGAAGGAATTTCTTTCCTTCTGGGTTCTTTATTTCTGAGGTAAAGTTCAAAGCGCGGTTTGCGCAGAATTCCAACGGCAGTTGAGGAAGAATGGAAGGTGGTGATGAATACGAATGAAATCTATGACAGATTGAGCAGCAGAATTCATGAGGGCGGATATTTGTCATCAGATTGAATCTGATTCAGAAAATACGGAATCCGTTGCAGCGAAAAGAGGCGATGTCCGGATGAATGGTATTTGTGGATAAGGTAATTGATGAGATTTATGCAGAAATATTGAGAAAGGAGCAAAGCTGAACGTTGACAAAGGTAGAAAAGATTATACGGGAAGAGACACGTGCAGGATGCTGTGAAGAAGCGCAGAGAGCGGGGGATGAAGCGAGGTATAAAGCAGGAACAGCAGAGAGGAATCCGTTTTTAATGGACGGAAAGAACTATCATTTGACGGAAGAGAAGGCAAAAGAATATATGGTATTTCATACCGTATTTGCAAATATCAGTTGACATTTAGTAAGAATTATACTATGATTAGAGCAAATCAGAACATTTGTTCGCTTGGAGGATAATATGAATAGAGATGAGAAGTTAAAGGCATTGGATGCAGCGATTACGCAGATAGAGAAGTCTTATGGAAAGGGTTCGGTCATGAAGCTGGGTGATACCGGTGCGAATATGAACATTGAGACGATTCCGACAGGTTCGATCAGCCTGGATATTGCGCTGGGCCTGGGCGGAGTCCCGAAGGGGCGTGTTGTGGAGATTTACGGTCCGGAGTCCAGTGGTAAGACGACGGTAGCACTTCATGTGGTTGCAGAGGTTCAGAAGCGCGGCGGTATTGCGGGATTTATTGATGCGGAGCATGCGCTGGATCCGGTATATGCGAAGAAGATCGGCGTGGTTATTGACAACTTATATATTTCTCAGCCGGACAACGGAGAGCAGGCTCTGGAGATTACAGAGACCATGGTGCGTTCCGGTGCGGTGGATATTGTGATTGTGGACTCTGTGGCGGCGCTGGTTCCGAAGGCAGAGATCGACGGCGAGATGGGGGATTCTCATGTGGGACTGCAGGCGAGACTGATGTCTCAGGCGTTGAGAAAGCTGACCGGTATCATCAGCAAGTCTAACTGCTGCGTGATTTTCATCAATCAGCTGCGTGAGAAGGTAGGTGTGATGTTTGGAAATCCGGAGACTACCACAGGCGGACGTGCGTTGAAGTTCTATGCGTCTGTCCGCATGGATGTGCGTCGGATTGAGTCTCTGAAGCAGGGCGGAGAGGTGATCGGCAACCGGGTTCGCGTGAAAGTTGTGAAGAACAAGATTGCCCCGCCGTTTAAAGAGGCAGAGTTTGATATTATGTTCGGCCAGGGAATCTCCAAAGAAGGAGATATTCTGGATCTGGCAGCCAAAGATGGTATCATTGAGAAGAGCGGTGCGTGGTATGCATACAACGGTGCCAAGATCGGTCAGGGACGCGAGAATGCGAAGATTTACTTGAGACAGCATCCGGAAGTTTATGTGGAAGTAGAGACCAAAGTGCGTGAGAAGTACAATCTGCCGGCGGATGTTGTGATGCCTGTGGCTGAAGAGCCGGAACTGGATACAGCGGAGCAGAGTGATGAGGTGTGATCAGACGGCCAGAGAGAGCGCTCTGACGATGTTGGAGCGCTCGGATCGTACGGAGAAGGAGATTCGCCAGAAGCTTCACGAGAAAGGATATGAAGCAGAAGCGATCGACGAGGCTGTAGCCTTTCTGAAGGAGTACCGTTATGTGAATGACGCAGAGTATGCGGCAAAGTATACCCGCGTTTATTCCACCAGGAAGAGCATCCGGCAGATCCGGTGCGAGCTGGAGCGCAGGGGGGTTGCCAGAGCGGTGATCGATGAGGCGCTGACTGAGAATGATGTGGATGAAGAAGCGCAGATCCGGACATTGCTGCTGAAGAAAGGGTATCAGCCGGGGGAGCGGATGGAAGCAGCTGCATATCGGAAGTTGACAGGAGCTTTGACGAGAAAAGGATTTTCTTATGAGGCAATCCGGCGTGTGACGGATCGGATGGATGAAGAAGAATACTAAAAACGACCTCCTTTTTGGGTACTTTGTGAATAAGTACGGAATACGAATTGTAAATACTTGACATAATGCATAAAACAGTTTAAAATTGTAGTGTTGTATTGTTGTACAATGAAAACTAAATAAGGAGGTGCTCCTGTGTCAACGATAATAGCAGTTGTAATTACACTGATCGTTGTAGCGCCTATTGCCTGGGGAGCTGCGATTACCCATCGGAAGAATGCGTATGAAGCGAAGATCGGAACCGCAGAGGACAAAGCCCGGGAGATAATAGATGAAGCGTTAAAGACGGCAGAGACGAAGAAGCGTGAAGCTCTCCTGGAAGCGAAAGAAGAGTCCATCAAGACTAAGAATGAGCTGGATAAAGAGACCAGAGAGAGACGAGCTGAGCTTCAGCGCTATGAGCGGCGTGTATTGAGCAAAGAAGAGAATTTAGACAAGAAAGCAGAAACCATGGAAAAGCGGGAAGCTGGTATTGCATCCCGGGAGGAAGCCCTGAACAAGCGGAATGCTGAAGTTGAGGCATTGTACGAGAAGGGGATACAGGAATTGGAGAGAATCTCCGGCCTTACCTCCGAACAGGCGAAAGAATATCTTCTGAAATCTGTTGAGGCAGAAGTCAAGCATGACACTGCCAAGATGATCAAGGAACTGGAAAACAAGGCAAAAGAAGAAGCCGACAAAAAGGCGAAAGACTATGTGGTTACTGCCATTCAGAGATGTGCAGCGGACCATGTGGCTGAGACAACAGTATCTGTTGTACAGCTTCCAAACGATGAGATGAAGGGCCGTATCATAGGCCGTGAAGGACGCAATATTCGTACATTAGAGACGATGACGGGCGTTGAGTTGATTATCGACGATACTCCGGAGGCAGTAGTGTTGTCCGGATTTGATCCGATTCGGCGTGAAGTCGCTAGAATTGCTTTGGAACGTTTGATTGTGGACGGACGTATTCATCCGGCCAGAATCGAAGAGATGGTAGAGAAGGCACAGAGAGAAGTGGAAGTGAATATGCGGGAAGATGGCGAGGCTGCTACCCTTGAGGTTGGTATCCATGGCATCCATCCGGAGTTAGTGAAGCTTCTCGGTAAGATGAAGTTCAGAACCAGTTATGGACAGAATGCGCTGAAACACTCTATGGAGGTTGCTCAGTTAACCGGATTGCTGGCGGCTGAGGTTGGTGTAGATGTCCGTATGGCGAAACGTGCAGGTTTATTACATGACATTGGTAAATCCATTGACCATGAGATGGAAGGTTCCCATGTTCAGTTGGGGGCAGATCTTTGCAGAAAGTACAAAGAGTCCCCGATTGTTATCAATGCTGTGGAATCTCACCATGGTGATGTTGAACCACAGAGCCTGATTGCTTGTCTGGTGCAGGCGGCAGATACGATTTCTGCTGCAAGGCCTGGTGCGAGACGAGAGACTCTGGAGACATATACGAACAGGTTGAAACAGTTGGAAGATATTACGAACTCCTTCAAAGGAGTGGACAAATCCTTTGCGATCCAGGCAGGACGCGAAGTGAGAATCATGGTTGTACCGGAGCAGGTAAGCGATGATGACATGGTGATGATGGCACGTGAGATTTCCAAGCGTATCGAAGATGAGTTGGAGTATCCGGGTCAGATCAAGGTCAATGTGATCCGTGAGTCTCGGGCGACTGATTATGCCAAATAATCGTTCGGTGGTAACAGGATGAAAGAAGGGCTGATTTTATATTTGAGAAGATCAAATATAGAGTTGGCCTTTTTTGTCCTCTGACTTCTTAAGATTTCGCAGAGAAACTTACGAATTAGGGAAATCCCTTGACAGTAAGGACGTAACGTAATAGAGTGAAAGCAAAGAATGGATGGAAAATGAATGAAAAGCAAAGGTAAAATGGAAAGACAGCAAGCGAGTGGTTGAGATAAGAAGGGGGATGACTGGATGAGAGACAAGAAAGCATATGGAAGATGTCTGATGGGTTTTCTGCTTGTGACGGCGATGACAATTGGTGTGTGTGCAGTACCGGCATTTGCTGCCACCAGAAAGAAGATCACTTCTGTGAATGTCAAAGTGACTTCCGATATTCAGCCGGAGACGCGATTCGGAGAAGAGACAATTGAAGTGGAGACGAAAGGCGGCAAGTATTCTTTCGACTATTATGAGATTGAGAATTTCGGCTTTGAGTGGATGGAGGATGATGTTCCGCAGATTATTATCTATCTCAGTGCGGATGAAGGATATTACTTCTCTCTGTCGAAGGCAAGTGATGTGAAGCTGTCAGGAGCTACCTACGTGAAGGCGAGTAAGCAGGATTCTTCTGAGACTCTGAAACTGACGGTCAAGCTTTCGCCTCTGGCAGAGACAGTTGCAGATCAGTCGGAAGTGACACTGACCAACGGCGGCTATGCATACTGGGATGATGTGCGTGGTGCCGGAAGTTATGAGCTTCGCATATATCGCAATGGAACCGGTATGGGGGCCACAACTCTGACAACCAGCGATACGCACTATGATTTCACTTCTATGATGAAAAGACCTGGAATTTATCAGGTGAAAGTACGCCCGGTTAATAAGATTAATCCTGATAATAAGGGAGAGTGGGCCGAGTCGGAAAGCATTTCTCTGAGTGCGGAGATGGCCAATGAGATTCGCAATGGCACAGCGCCGAAGATGCCGCTGCGCGGTGAGTGGAAACTGACCGATGACAAGTGGTGGTATGAGCACAGCGACGGAAGTTATACGAAGAATAACTGGGAAGAGATCAAAGGAGAGTGGTATTTCTTTGATGAGGAAGGTTATATGAAGACCGGATGGATCGACTGGAATGGCGAGCGTTATTACTGCGATGATTCCTCCGGAGAGATGTTGAAAGGAACCGTCACTCCGGATGGATATATTCTGGATCAGGATGGTACGATTAAGAACAGTCATTAGGTGTTTCGATGGATTGCTCTTGGGCCCCGCCGGGAATGGCGGGGTCTTTCATTTGGTAGACACGGTAATATTCTTTTGTCTCCTGGTTCTTAATGGTTTCTGATCGGTTCATGGAAAGAAAACGGACAAGCTGGTAACAGTCGATCCAGATTTCATTATTTCCCTCCTTCTGTGATTCGTCGAAGATCAGCTGGAGACCGAAATGCAGATGAGGCTCATCGATGTTGTTGGTGTTTTCGGTTCGGCTGTAGCCGGTGCGGCCCAGGTAGCCGATGACATCCCCGGCCTGTACGATGCTTCCTTCTTTCAGGCTTTTGTGATAAGGATAGTTTTTGCGGAGATGTGCGTAGTAGTAATAGCGCTTCCGATCAAAGCTCCGGATGCCGAGCCGCCAGCCGCCGTACTGGTTCCAGCCGATGGCTTCCACACGGCCGGATTCCACGCAGATAATCGGAGTTCCGACCTGTCCCATCATGTCATGTCCCAGATGCTGCCGTTTGAAGCCATAACTGCGGGCGGTGCCGAAATCATCAAAGTCCTGATAGGGATAACGCCGGGCAATGGGTGAGAAAGCCTTTAGCCCGTATTTTTTAACCCAGACAGGCGGTGCACCTGTTTCGGCGTTTTCCGCAGGGACCTGGATTTCGTATGTGCCTACCATGCCTCCAAGTACGGCTGTGTAGGCTTCCAGATAGTAGGAATAGTATTTCATGTCTTTTGTCAATTCTTTCATAGAGGCCCCGTCCTGAAGCTTTTTCACAAGGGCTTCCATGTCATTTTTCTTAAATCGGGAGAAATCGCCTCCGTATCGCGCACCCAGGTAAGCAAGCAGTTCAATCCAGTGGAAGTGCAGTTTTTCACGGCAGCTGTCTACATCATAACGAAGTGCCAGCCCCATGGCTTCAGCAGTTACGTCGAAATCTACCCATTTAATGTAGGTTTCGGTATCAGAGGAACTGGCTTTTGGTACCCGGGAAGCAATGGGCTGTGCATAAGGAGAGGAACTGTTCCGGGAATGTGGAAGCCTGAGAATCAGATACAGCAGGATTCCGAGGAGGAGTATGATGAGAAACGTGGATTTATGATGAAATAAGGTTCGAAGGTGCATGAAAAAACCTCTCCCTGTCGTGTGCTCTGTTTAGAGAAGCATATGCGGGGAGAGGGGGGATTTATTCCGGAAATACGTACCGCTGCGGGATGGCAGGTGCCTTTACAGATCCAGGATCTCCTGATCGTCGGGTACATAGAGATTGCCGTGGTAATACTGGCGCCCTTCTGCCGTATAAAGTTCTTTGCGGTGTCCGACGGACTTGTCCTCCGTGTGCCAGAGGACAAGATTGGCAATTTTCATCTGTTCTGCAAGTTCACAGGCATCCTTGACGGTGCTGTGGTGTTTTTCGTATGGTTGAAAGCGATCACGTTCTTCATAGAGACAGAATGCTTCGTGGAGCAGCCAGTCACTTCCCTCCACATACGGAGCACAGAGCGGATTGTACGGTTCATCCCCGGCACAGGTCAGTTTTCTGCCGTTCTTCAAGGTGGTGGTAAAACCGTACTGTTTGGCTTTGGTGGAATGAATATCGAAAAATGTGACATCATAATCCATAATGTGTACGGTTTCTCCATCGTGTACGGGAATCAGGTGAATGCGCTGGCCGATCATCCGGTACATCTTTCCCTGAAGGGTAAGACGGCAGATCGTGTCAACGGATGCAATCAGGTCTTCATGGCAGTAGATGTTCAGGTCTCCATCGTATTTGCCATTCAGCATCCGTGTGGCGATGAAGCGCACCATCCATACGATGCCCAGAAGGTGATCTGTGTGCTCATGTGTGATAAAAATATCGTGAATCTGCGGGTAATCGACCTTCATGTCTTCCAGAATCCTCAAAATTCCGTTGCCGCCTCCGGCATCGACCATGAAGAAGCGGTCTTCATTCCGGATGGCAAAACAGGTATTGTAATAGTGGGTAACCGCCGCATTGCCGGTACCGAATACATATAATTGTTCCATGCTTTCTCCTTATCTTCGTGCAGAAATGTACAGGTGTTAGAACTTTAATTTTATTCGGAATTATGGTACTATATTTTCAGGAGAAATGCAACAGGAGGAGGAAAAATGAGGGATTTAGCATATCTGAAGCTTCTTGCAAAAGAATATCCGAGTGTGAAAGCGGCATCCAGTGAGATTATCAATCTGACTGCGATCTGCGGCCTGCCGAAGGGGACAGAATATTTTTTCAGTGATCTGCATGGAGAGTATGAAGCATTTATTTATCTTCTGCGCAGCGCCTCCGGCATCATTCGCGAGAAGATCAAGGAGACATTTGGCCACATTATTCCGGAGGGGGAGCAGATTGAACTGGCTAATCTGATTTATTATCCGACCCGCAACCTGACAAGGCTGACACAGGAAGGACGAAATACGGAGGACTGGCAGAGGATCACGATTTACCGTCTGGTTCAGATCTGCAAGGAAGTGGCTTCCAAGTATACGCGTTCCAAGGTGCGTAAGAAGATGCCGAAGGAATTTGCGTATGTGATTGACGAATTGCTTCATGTTGATTATAATGATGAGAACAAACGGGTGTACTATGGGGAGATCATCCATACGATTATTGATACGCAGATTGCGGATAAGTTTATTGTTGCGCTCTGTGAACTGATACAGAATCTGGTGATTGACAATCTGCACATTATCGGGGATATTTTTGACAGGGGTCCGCGTGCGGATATTATTATGAATGAACTGATGCAGTTTCACGATGTGGATATCCAGTGGGGTAATCATGATATTTCCTGGATGGGGGCGGCCACCGGGAATCCGGCGTGTGTCTGCAATGTACTGCGTATTGCCATCAGCTACAACAGTTTTGACGTTTTGGAGGACGGCTATGGCATCAATCTGCGTCCGCTGTCCATGTTTGCAGCCAAAGTATATCGGGATGATCCGTGCATACAGTTTTCACCGAAGATTCTGGATCAGAATATCTATGATGCGGTGGATCCGGGACTGGCAGCAAAGATGCACAAGGCGATTGCAATCATCCAGTTTAAGGTGGAAGGGCAGATTATCAAGCGGCATCCGGAGTATGGTATGGATAAGCGCCTGCTGCTGGAGACGATTGATTTTGAAAAGGGTACGGTTGTCATTGAGGGAAAGACGCATCCGCTGCTGGATACCATGTTTCCGACTGTGGATCCGAAGGATCCGCTGAAGCTTTCGGAAGAAGAGGAAGAGCTTCTGCACACACTGGTGATGTCTTTCCGCCACAGCGATCTGCTTCACAAGCATATCCGCTTCCTCTATTCGCATGGCGCATTATACAAGTGCTGCAACGGCAATCTGCTTTATCACGGATGTATTCCGATGAAGACCGATGGTTCCTTTGAGGAAGTGAACTGCGAGGGCATGATGCTTTCCGGCAAGGCTCTGATGGATTACATCGGTGACCAGATTCAGAAAGCATATTTCCTTGCAGAAGGTGCGCCGGGCAAGGAGCGTGCCCGTGATTATATGTGGTATCTCTGGTGCGGAGCCAAATCCCCGGTATTCGGCAAGGACAAGATGACGACGTTTGAGCATTACTTTGTAGCAGATAAGGCAGCACATAGAGAACGGCTGAACCCATACTATCAGCTGAGTCAGAAGACGGATATCTGTGATCAGATTTTGCGGGAGTTCGGTCTGGGCGGAGAAGGGTGTCATATCATCAATGGGCATGTGCCGGTGAAGATTAAGGATGGAGAGACTCCGGTCAAGGCGAACGGCAAGTTGTTTATTATCGACGGAGGTTTGTCCAAGGCTTACCAGAAGCAGACCGGCATCGCAGGTTATACCCTGATCTACAATTCACGCCATCTGGCTTTGGCAGAGCATAAACCGTTTGACCCGGGCAAGGAAAATACGCCGAAGGTTTCCATTGTCGAGAAAATGAAGAATCGTGTCATGGTTGTGGATACGGATATGGGATGTGAATTGAACGATCGTATTGACGATCTGAAGGAACTGATGGCAGCATTTCGTCGCGGTGATATTAAAGAAGCGGTAGATTGACCTGATTGTTGCAGAGACAGGCAGGCGCAGGAATCCGGCAGCGGCGAAGAATCAGATAATTAAGGAGATTTGAATGAACAGAGAAGAATTTCTTCGTGGACTGCAGAATGCGCTTTCCGGAGAAGTACCGCCTTCCGTAGTGCGGGACAATTTAAGATATTATGACAATTACATCAGAAGTGAGATTCAGAAGGGACGGCCGGAAGAACAGGTGATGGAAGAGCTGGGCGAACCGCGCCTGATCGCACGGACGATTATTGACACGACACCGGGGGCCGGAGAGGGTGGCTTTGAGGAATACCGTTCGTTCGGCAGTTTCAGCAGCGGCGGATATGGCGGTGATTCCGGATCGGATGGACGCGACGCCGCAGGCCGAGGCGAAGAAGATGAGCAGTCCCGGCAGCGTATGAGCGGCAATATCCATTACTATGATCTGAATAAGTGGTACTGGAAGCTGCTGGGAGTTGTACTTGTGATTTTCATTGTAATGGTGCTTCTGATGCTGATCGGGGGTTTCCTGTCCATTATGATTCCGCTTCTGCCGTTTTTCCTGGTGATGATGATTTTGATGTGGTTTTTCCGCGGCCCGCAGCGATAAGCGGGATGAATACAGTCTTTATGAAATGCTTCGGAAGTCCCTGAACAGTCCGTTGGGGATTTTCGGAGCATTTTATTAATTAATTGTAAAATATGTATGAGATATCTTGACGAAAATTTGTTTTAAATGTATAATGTGCATGTAACAAAGTTAACATTTGTGTAATAATTGAAACCCATAATTAATGAATTGGAGCGTAGATATGAAGAAATCCGGATTATACATAGCGGCAGTTACCATGATGGCAGCAACTTTGATGGTTGCGACTCCGGTGGTATCCTGGGCGGATGAGATTCAGCGAGAGACTGTGATCGAGGCATTGGAGATCGAAGCATTCGATGAGGAAGAGGATCTTCCGGATGATGAAGCGAAGGATGCCGTAGATATGGCGCTGGATGTAATTCTGGAAGGAATTGCCGAGGATGCTCGGGTTGCGAATGCGTCTGCCCGTCAGAATCTGGTGAATTATGCATTGCAGTTTGTTGGCGGTAAGTATCGTACCGGCGGCAATGATCCGCATACGGGTGCTGACTGTTCCGGATTTGTGAAATATGTGATGCAGCATGGTGCAGGCATCAGCATGAACCGCAGTTCTGTGTCTCAGTCTACGCAGGGCAGGCAGATCAGTGCGGAAGAGATGCAGCCAGGGGATCTGATTTTCTACGGAGACGGTTCCAGAATCAATCATGTGGCTATGTATATCGGAGACGGACAGATTGTACATGCTTCTACCCATAAGACGGGAATTAAGATTTCCAAGTGGAATTATCGTTCACCGGTTAAGATTGTCAGCATGATGGGTTGATTTACATAGGTATAAAGGATAAAGGAAGATCCCGGGCGTTGGTTTGCCGGGGTCTTTTGTTTTGATATTATGTAGAAGATGGAAAACGCCTGACAGGGGAGCTGTCGGGCGTTTTCTGAGGGGAGTATAAATAATTAATAAGGTTGAAGAAAACGATTTTAAGGGAAATCATTTTCATTCCATTCTATTATACTGGATACAATTTGAAAATGCAATCAATTTCATTTGTATTTAAATGCATAATGTAAAGAAAAACGACCATACTACTCCTGTAACAAATTCAATTGATGAACCAGGAGGTAATCATTATGAGAGACAATTACAACGATATGGATAACAACAGAAACTGCCAGAACAGCAGTCGCAACAGCCAGGATTCCAATCGCAACAGCAGTCAGGATTCCAGCCGCAACAACACCAGCCGCAATAACAATCAGAACAATAATCAGAATAACAGCCGCAACAATACCCAGAATAACAACCAGCGGTAAAGGAATGCATGGCCGTCCCGGGACAAGGGGCGGCCGTTTTACATATAATAGAGTAAAGAAGACAGACAGGCGGCATCGGAATGTGGTATTTGATCAGTGCGTCGGAGCTGGAGCAGTATCTGGATGAAAAACGGGAAATATTTCTGGTGGATATGCGCGATCGGGAAAGCTTCCGGAGCGGACATATCCGGGGAGCTGTAAATATGCCGGAGGAGGAATTATGGGAACGAACAAAAGAACTTCCGATGAGCCGGCTGATCGTGCTTTATTGCTATCATGGACCGCGCAGTATGCTGGCAGCGAGGCAGCTGGCGCGTATGGGCTATCAGGTGGCCGACGTATATGGCGGGATTCAGGCATATCGTGGGAAATACCTGACAGAAAAAAACTGTCGTTGACAAGCTAATGGGTAACGCTATAAAATAAGACTATGCATTCAGGAGGAAGGAAAATCCTGAATAGACGGATTAATTTGAGGAGATTTTCATGATGAAATATATGTTTGCTTCTGATATCCACGGATCGGCATACTGGTGCCGGAGACTGCTGGAAGAGTATCGCAGATCCGGTGCGGATCGTCTGATTCTGTTGGGAGACCTGCTTTATCACGGACCGCGCAATGATCTTCCGAAGGAGTATGCTCCGAAGGAAGTGATTGCCATGCTGAATGACAGGAAGGAAGAGATTTATGCGGTGCGGGGCAATTGTGAAGCGGAAGTGGATCAGATGGTGCTGGAGTTTCCGGTTTTGGCAGATTATGCGGTGCTGGTGCTGAACGGGCTGACCTTTTTCGCGACACATGGTCATGTGTTCAATCAGGAACATATGCCGCCGCTGAAAACAGGAGATATCCTGGTGCACGGGCATACGCATCTGCTGAAGGCGGAGGAGTCTGAGGGTCATTATATCCTGAATCCCGGCTCTGTTTCCATTCCGAAGGGCGGCAATCCTTCTACTTATGCAATTCTGGATGATAAAATGTTCCGGATTCTGGATTTTGATGGAAATGTGGTGCGCGAGGCTGCGCTTGGATAAGAGAAAGGATAAATATGGCGACGAAAGTATATGAACTGATTGCGCCCTGCCATTTTGGACTGGAGATGGTTCTGAAGAAAGAGATTCTGGATCTGGGATATGAAATTTCTCAGGTGGAGGACGGCAAGGTGACGTTTCTGGGAGACGCGGAGGCGATCTGCAGGGCGAATATTTTTCTGCGCACGACGGAGAGGATCCTTTTGAAGGTGGGAAGCTTCCGGGCGGTGACGTTTGAGGAACTGTTTCAGGGTACAAAGGCGCTTCCATGGGAGACGTTTATTCCGCAGGACGGGAAGTTCTGGGTGAAGAAGGCGGGATCGATCAGAAGCAAGCTGTTCAGTCCGTCGGATATCCAGTCGATCATGAAGAAGGCCATGGTTGAACGGATGAAGCAGGCATACGGAGTGGAGGTGATTCCTGAGACGGGGGTCAGCTATCCGGTACGTGTATCCATTCATAAAGATCTTGTGACAGTGGCACTGGATACCACCGGAGAGTCGCTGCATAAGCGTGGTTACCGCAGGCTGACCAGCAAGGCACCGATTGAGGAAACACTGGCAGCGGCACTGATTATGCTGACACCATGGAACCGGGATCGGATTCTGGTGGATCCGTTCTGTGGAAGCGGTACTTTTCCGATTGAGGCGGCTATGATCGCGGCGAATATTGCACCGGGTATGAACCGGTCGTTTTTATCGGAAGACTGGAAGAATCTGATTCCGCGCAAGTGCTGGTATGAGGCTATGGATGAGGCATCGGAGCTGGTGGATGATACGGTCAGCGTGGACATTCAGGGTTACGATATGGATGGAGATATTATCAAGGCAGCGCGTGCCAATGCTGAGGCCGCCGGTGTCGCTCACATGATTCATTTTCAGCAGCGGCCGGTCAGTGAACTGAGCCATCCGAAAAAGTACGGATTCCTGATTACGAATCCGCCGTACGGTGAGCGTATCGAGGATAAGAAGAATCTGCCGGCGCTTTATACACAGATCGGAGAACGTTTCCGTGCACTGGATTCCTGGTCGGCTTATGTGATTACCTCGTACGAGGATGTGGAGCGGTATATGGGACGCAAAGCAGATAGAAACCGGAAGATCTATAATGGTATGATGAAGACTTATTATTATCAGTTCCTGGGGCCGAAGCCGCCGAAACGGAAAGTGGAGCATGAGGGAGAATGTTAGAAGCTGGATATGGGCGGCAGTGCTGATCTGTTTGCTTGGGACAGGCTGTGGCAGGGAAAAGCCTCTTCCGGTCCGTTATGACGGCAGGGAGTATGGGCGGACAGCACCGGCGAAGGATCAGGGTGATCAGGGAACCTGCTGGGCGTTTGCCTCGCTGCTGGCGCTGAAGACAGCGCTGCTGCCGGATGAACACCTGGATTTTTCGGAAGATCATATGTCCCATAATCCGAACTTTATATTAAAGCAGGAGGATGGCGGGGAATACACGATGGCGATGGCATACCTGCTGTCCTGGATGGGGCCGGTGGCGGCATCCGAGGATCCTTATGGAGACGGAGTCTCACCGGATGGGCTGGAGCCGCTGAAGCATGTGCAGGAGATTCAGGTGCTCCCGGCACAGGAGCCGGACATGATCAAGCGTGCGGTGATGAAGTATGGAGGCGTACAGAGTTCTCTTTATACGACGCTGCAGAACGGCGGCGGTGATTCGGAATATTATAATCCGGAGACGAAGGCGTATTGTTATCCGGATGATACCGCGCCGAATCATGACGTGGTGATTGTGGGATGGGATGATGATTTTCCGAAGGAAGCATTCCGGACCGAGGTGCCGGAGAACGGGGCGTTTCTCTGTGAGAACAGCTGGGGGACCCGGTTTGGCGAGGACGGCTTTTTTTATGTATCCTACTATGACAGGAACCTGGGAAAGATTAATACCGCGTATACGCGGGTGGAGGAAACAGACAATTATGATTCCATCTATCAGAGTGATCTGTGTGGGTGGATCGGCCAGGTAGGCTATGGGGAAGAGAGTGCCTGGGCGATGAATGTATATACAGCCGGGGGGAAGGAAACGCTGGATGCGGTTGGATTTTACGCAATTGACCGGGACAGCGATTATGAAGTATATGTCGTGCATCCGGTTCCGGAGCATGTGACGGAGCTGCCGGAACTGACGCAACCGGCGGCATCCGGACATCTGGATTATGCCGGGTATTATACCGTCCCGCTTTCCGGGGTGGAACGTCTGGAAGCGGGAGAGCGGTTTGGTGTCGTAATCCGGATCACCACACCGGGAGCGGTACACCCGATTGCAGTCGAGTATGATGCCGGGGACGGGAAATGCAGGATTGATCTGGGGGATGGAGAAGGATATATCAGCCTGGATGGCAGGCAGTGGGAAGGACTGGAACAGCGGTATGGCTGCAACGTCTGTCTGAAAGCGTATACCAGTGACCGATGAACCGATGGAGGAATAAGAATGAAACACAGAATCGTATTTGCAACCGGGAATGCCGGGAAAATGAGAGAGATTCGCATGATCCTGGGAGACCTGGGCTGTGAAGTGGTGTCTATGAAAGAAGCCGGTGCGGAGCCGGAGATTGTGGAAGATGGAAAGAGCTTTGCAGAAAATGCAGAGATCAAGGCGCGCGCGGTCTGGAAGTGTACCGGGGATATTGTGCTGGCGGATGATTCCGGTCTTGTGGTGGATTATATCGGCGGCGAGCCGGGGATTTACTCTGCCAGATATATGGGAGAGGACACTTCCTATGAGATCAAAAACCGCAATATTATTGAACGGCTGGCAGGAGCACAGGGGCAGGAGCGTTCCGCACGGTTCCAGTGCAACATTGCTGCGGTTCTGCCGGATGGCCGTGTTCTGCATACGGAGGCTGTCATGGAAGGTCTGATTGCGGAGCAGCCGGCGGGCAGCGGAGGATTCGGTTATGATCCGATTCTGTATATTCCGGAATTTGGCAGAACTTCTGCAGAATTAACCATCGAGCAGAAGAATAAGATCAGCCACCGGGGCAAAGCGCTGGAGGCTATGAAAGAAGTGCTGAAGAAAGCATTGGAGGAGGAATCCTGATGAAAATCCTGATATGTAGTGATACGCACCGGAAAGATGATAACCTGCGGGATGTGATTATGGAGCAGGCTCCGCTGGATATGCTGATCCATCTGGGCGATGCAGAGGGAAGTGATCCTCTGATCGCGGGCTGGGTCAATGAGGGCTGTGAACTGGCGATGGTAATGGGCAATAATGATTTTTTCTCCGCGCTGGAGCGTGAGATAGAACTGGAGCTGGGACCACACCGGATTCTTTTGACGCACGGACATTATTACAATGTGTCTCTGGGTGTGGATTATCTGCGGGAAGAAGCGATCGAGCGCGGCTGTGATATCGCCATGTACGGGCATACGCATCGGCCGTATCTGGAATACGGAGATCAGGTGACGATTCTGAATCCGGGCAGTCTGTCCTATCCGAGGCAGGAGGGGCGCAGACCGTCCTATATGATTCTGGAGATGGGGGAAGACTGGGTACCTCATTTTCATACATATTATCTTTGATCGTGAAGAATCAGAAGGTGAACACAGGGATGAATCAGGCAAATCAGGCGCTTATGGATCGGATGAAAGGCGGGCTGATTGTATCCTGCCAGGCGCTGAAAGGGGAACCGCTGTACGGTTCCGAGATCATGTCCCGTATGGCTTATGCCGCAATGCTGGGAGGCGCGGTGGGAATACGGGCGAATACCGTTTCCGATATTACTGAGATCAGGAAACGGGTGGATCTTCCGATCATTGGGATTATCAAAGAAGTGTATGAGGGCAGCGATGTGTATATCTCACCGACCAGAAAGGAGATCGATGCGCTGGTGCGCTGCGGCGTTGCGATCATCGCAACGGATGCGACGGACTCGGCCAGACGCCCGAGACCGGACGGAAAGAGCCTGGATGAATTTTTCGGGGAGATACGTGCACGGTATCCGGAACAGCTGTTTATGGCGGACTGTTCCAGTTATGAGGAGGGAATGCACGCAGCTGAACTGGGATTTGACATCATCGGTACTACGATGAATGGCTACACGGAATACACAAGGGGTGCAGAGCTTCCGAATCTGGAACTTATGAGAAAGCTTTCCGAGACATGTGGAAAGCCGGTGTTTGCAGAGGGCGGAATATGGCATCCGGAACAGCTGAAGGCAGCTATGGATGCGGGGGTATGGTCTGCGGTAATCGGGGGTGCGATTACGAGACCAATGCAGATCACACAGCGATTTGTATCTGCAATTACAGCTGGAAAGAAGGAGTTTGAAGTATGAGATTATCATATAAGAGGGGGCTGGCTATGATTGTAGCCGGTCTTTGTTTGTTGGCAGTACCGATGACGTCATTGGCTGGGACGGATTATGGGTTTTCCGCACGGGTATATGGACCGGGGGTCAATAATCTGTCGTCCGGAGATATCTATGCGCAGTATCAGTGGGGACTGCGCAATGATGGAGAACTGCAGTATCTGGAGATTGTGAATAAATTCCGCAGCAGTGATCCGGATCTGGCGGAGGAGATCGATCTGGCCAATCAGCTGGGGCAGAAGGCCCCGATTGAAGGACCGGATGCATATGAGATTGAGACGATTACTTCCAGAAAAGGCATTGACATCAATATTCAGCCGGCGTGGGAGCTTTATGACCGCACGGAGAGCGAACGGCGCAAGGTGATTGTGGCCGTGATTGATACAGGGATTGACATCCGGCATCCGGAGCTGCAGGACTCCATATGGGTCAATGAAGACGAAGTCCCGGGGGATGGAATGGACAATGATGGCAATGGTTATATTGACGATGTGAATGGATGGAACTTCTTTAGCGACAATAATCAGGTGTTTGTCGGAGAAGAAGATGATCACGGAACACATGGAGCCGGTACCATTGCGGCTGCGCGAAACCATCAGGGAATTGCCGGGATCGCGGATGGGCAGTATGTCAAAATTATGCCGGTGAAGGCACTGGGAAGCAAAGAGGGTCTGGGAGAGGAGGAAGCGGTAATCCGTTCCATTCAGTATGCGGAGAATAACGGCGCTGAAATCTGCAACCTGAGTTTTGGTACGACGGATTATTATCCCCGTCTGGAACAGGTGATGCGGGATTCAAAGATGCTGTTTATCGTATCGGCGGGTAATGGAGATATCGAAGGTGATGGAATCAATATCGATCGGGCACCGGACTATCCGTCGGGATTTGATCTGGACAATATTATTTCAGTCGCGAATCTGATGTTTGACGGCAATCTGGAGAAAAGCTCCAATTTTGGTGAGAAGAATGTGGATATTGCGGCACCGGGAACGTATATTGTCAGCACTACGCCAAACAACAAGTATGCCTATATGACGGGAACCTCCATGGCGACGCCGATGGTGACCGGAGTGGCAGCGTTTCTTTACTCATTTCGGACGGACCTCAGTCTGCAGGATATCAAACCGGTGCTGATGAATACGGCGCGCAGACTGCCGGGACTGGAGGGAAGACTGGTGTCCGGCGGAATGGTGGATGCATATGCGGCTGTTACGTATGGAAAATAAAAGGGGATCAATATGGAAGGAGATTTTCTGACAAGAATCAAGCTGACCTACAATCAGTTTACAAAAGCCGAGAAAAAAGTTGCTGATTATATTTTACAAAATCCCAAGAAGATTCTGTTTATGTCGATTACAGAACTGGCCGAAGCCTGCGAGGTGGGAGATACCAGCGTATTCCGCTTCTGCAAGACGATGGAACTGAAGGGATATCAGGAGTTCAAGATGATGCTGTCGCTCAGTCTGCGGGCGGATGTGGAGAACCGCCTGGAGCTGGACAGCGATATCAGTCTGGATGATCAGTTTCCGGATCTGGCGAAGAAGGTATTGAATATCAATATGAATGCGCTGACGGAGACCTATTCTCTTCTGGATGAACAGAAATTCATGCGGACCATTGATTATCTGCACGAAGCGGAGCGGATTTTCTTCTTCGGAGTGGGCGCCAGCCTCCTGACGGCGCTGAAGGCAATGAATAAATTCCTTCGGATTGAATCCAAGGTATATTGCGTGCAGGATTCCCACATGCAGGCAATGGTGGCATCCATGCTGACTTCGCGGGATGTCGCGGTGTGCTTTTCCTATTCCGGAGCCACGAAGGATACGATTCATGTGGCTGAGGAAGCCAGAAAGGCCGGGGCGAAGATCATATGCCTGACCCGTTTTGCAAAATCTCCGCTGACCTCCTATTCGGATATAACGCTGTTATGCGGTGCTAATGAGGGACCACTGCAGGGGGGATCTACATCGGCTGAGATCAGCCTGCTGTTCCTGATTGATCTGATGTATACGGAATATTATCGCCGGTATTATGACCAGTGCTGTGAGAATAACAAAAGAACCTCCGGTGCGGTTGTGGAAAAGCTGTGCTAGAAGCCGTGCGGAGACCGCAAAAAAGGATGACGAAGCAGCCTTTGAAAGGCGTTTCGCCATCCTTTTTGCATCAATGGGAAGTGTTGTCGTGTCGCTCGCGCTGCCTGTATTCTTCCAGAAGCCGTTCAAACTCTTCCTCTTCTCCGGATTCCTGGAGACGTTTACGGCGCTGTTCCCGCCGAAGTGCCAGAGCCTCAGCCTCTTTCCTATGGCTGTGGATCAGCCATCCGATCGCGGCACCGATCAGAGCGACTGCGAGGAGCACTGCAGCCAGTGCCAGAGTTCCTGCCACAGACCTGCTGCTGTGTGCAGGGGAAGCATCGGCAGGCGTATCGGGGGCGGATGCCTGAGAATCATCAGGAGCCTCGGAAGAAGCATCTGCGGGCGCAGAATCGGATTCTGCCTGGGAAGACGGTTCTTCCGGGATCTCCCTGGTCATGAGAAATGCAGTTCCAACCACACGGTCATTGTAAGTATACGTGAGCTGTGCAACGGCACCGGCCGGATGATCCGCAGGTACGGGGCCGAGTGAGATATCCGCATCCTCAAAGGTGGAATTCTTCGGCAGAGTAATGACACTGTCAGGGTCAATCATCAGGTCGGAAGATCTGTAGGTGACTCCGTCAAGTTCAATTGGGCCGTCTCCGGTCACGTAGCGGGACTCGTAGTCTGCAACTGTGACGTTGGTGAAGCGGCTGAAGCCGAATTCCAGCAGGGTTTTGCAGTCTACAAAATACTGACGCGGCGTGCCTTTCAGAATCACGGATACCAGACGCCTTCCGTCCTGCTCGGCATAGGTGACCAGGGTATTGCCTGCGGCGATGAGATAGCCGGTCTTGCCTGCTTTGGCAGGGGGATAGTAAAACGGACTGGTTTCATCTTCCGTGACGATCAGACGGTGTTCGTTGCGCAGGATCAGGCCTTCGGGATTGTTGGTGGTCGGCGCAATCTTATGGGATACCGCGGAGTTAATCTCGACCAGCTTTTCATTGCTGTAGGCGGCGCGGGCGATCTTTGCCATGTCGTATGCGGTGACATACTGCGTGTCGCCGTTCAGTCCGGATGGGTTGTCAAAATGACTCTCCGTGCAGCCAAGCTCCGCCAGCTTTTCATTCATCATGGTCACAAAATTTTCCATGGTTCCTGCCACATGCTCTGCCAGTGCATTGGCCGTCTGATTGGAAGAGACCAGCAGCAGGGCGTACAGACAGTCTTCCACGGAAAGCTGGTCGCCGGCAACGATACTGATCTTGTTGCCGCTGTCGGCTTCCACACGGTTGACGCAGGTATCGGAAAAGGTCACGGTCTCGTCGAGCCCGGCATGCTCCAGTACGATCAGTGCGGTCAGAATCTTGGTGATGCTGGCCGGAGGATAAGCCACATGGCTGTTCTGCGCCATGATGACGGCCCCGGAATCCATATCGACCACAATACCGGCTTCCGCCTGAATCCCCGTATCAGACGGCCAGTCCGGCCTGGCATAGGCTTGAATCAGAAACAGCTGGCAGGCCAGCAGGAAACACAGCAGTTGTTTTATCTTTTGCTTCAATGGTATACTCCTCCTGTTTTTGGACAGACTTACATGAATTTAATCATACCTCATACAAATTAAATATTCAAGAAAATATTCTTTAAGTTCCTCTTTCATTCTGGAAAGTTTTGTAGTATGATAATACATGCACTACATGTTGAGAGAAAAAATGATGGATAAAACTACATCTTGTATGTGAAAATGTATACTACCGATTGGGAATTCGGATAAGGAGGAAGCAGGAGATATGACCGTAGATGTAAGAACGAATGTTATTAAACGAAACGGAAAAGAAGTAAGCTTTGACGCGGAAAAGATTGTGAATGCGATTCGCAAGGCCAATGCAAGCGTGGATCCGATCCACCAGCTGAATGACTATCAGATTCAGGCGGTGGCGGAGACCATTGCGAAAGAAGTGAAGGATTACCGGCATGCGGTAAATGTTGAAGATATTCAGGATATGGTAGAGACCGGCATCATGGAGATGCGCGGCTATGAGGTAGCACAGAAGTACGTGCGTTATCGCTATAAACGAGAGCTGACCCGTAAGTCCAATACGACGGACAACGGAATCCTTTCTCTGCTGGAGCATATCAATGAAGAGGTAAAGCAGGAGAATTCCAACAAGAACCCGATCATCAACTCCACACAGCGTGACTATATGGCGGGCGAAGTCAGCAAGGATCTGACCAGACGTGTACTGCTTCCGGAAGATATTGTGCAGGCACATGAGGAAGGCATCATTCACTTCCATGACTCCGACTACTTTGCGCAGAAGGAGCACAACTGCGATCTGATCAATCTGGAGGATATGCTGCAGAACGGTACCGTGATCAGTGAGACGATGATTGAGAAGCCGCACAGCTTCTTCACCGCCTGCAACGTGACCACGCAGATTGTGGCACAGGTAGCCAGCAACCAGTACGGCGGTCAGTCCTTTACTCTGTCTCACCTGGCTCCGTTTGTGGATATCAGCCGTCAGAAGCTGCGCAGAAGTGTGGTGGAAGAGCGTCAGGCATGCGGTGAGAGCATGGACGATGCGATTATTGACAAGATTGTGGCACGCAGGCTGCGTGAAGAGATCAAGAGCGGCATTCAGACGATCCAGTATCAGCTGATAACGCTGATGACCTGTAACGGACAGGCTCCGTTTGTTACGGTATTCATGTATCTGGATGAAGTATCGGAGGGGCAGACCAGGGATGATCTGGCAATGATCATTGAGGAGGTTCTGATTCAGAGAATGCAGGGTGTGAAGAATGAAAAGGGCGTATGGATCACCCCGGCGTTCCCGAAGCTGATTTATGTGCTGGATGAAGACAACATCACCGAGGGTTCCCGTTACTGGCATCTGACTGAGCTGGCAGCGAAATGTACCGCGAAGCGGCTGGTTCCGGACTATATTTCCGCGAAGATGATGCGTGAGCTGAAGCGCGGCAATGTATACACCTGCATGGGATGCCGTTCCTTCCTGACCGTAGAGGATTCCCAGCGCAATCCGGATGGAACTCACAAGTTCTATGGGCGCTTTAACCAGGGCGTAGTCACAATCAATCTGGTAGATGTTGCATGCAGCTCGGAAGGTGATATGGAGCGTTTCTGGGAGATTCTGGATGAGCGTCTGGAGCTTTGCCATCGGGCACTGCGCTGCCGTCATGAGCGTCTGCTGGGCACGATCTCCGATGTGGCCCCGATTCTCTGGCAGAACGGTGCGCTGGCACGCCTGAAGAAGGGCGAGACCATCGATAAGCTGCTGTACAATGGCTATTCCACCATTTCTCTGGGGTATGCCGGACTGCATGAGATGTGTATGCGGATGATGGGCAAGCCGCACACCGATCCGGAGGCGAAGCCGTTTGCGCTGGCTGTGATGCAGCGTTTGAATGATAAGTGTGCAGAATGGAAAGCAGCTGAGAATATCAGCTATTCCGTATACGGAACCCCGCTGGAGTCCACCACTTATAAGTTCGCAAAGTGCCTGCAGAAGCGTTTTGGCATTATCGAGGGCGTTACGGATAAGAATTATATCACCAACAGCTATCATGTGCATGTGACCGAGAAGATTGATGCGTTTGAAAAGCTGAAATTTGAGTCGGAATTTCAGAAGCTGTCTCCGGGCGGAGCAATCAGCTATGTGGAAGTGCCGAACATGCAGGATAATATTCCGGCAGTTCTGGCGGTTATGCAGTTTATCTACAACAACATCATGTATGCAGAGCTGAATACGAAGAGTGATTACTGCGAGTGCTGCGGTTATGACGGCGAGATCAAGATCATAGAAGATGAAGCCGGCAAACTGATCTGGGAATGCCCGAACTGCGGCAACCGCGATCAGAGCAAGATGTCAGTGGCACGCAGAACCTGCGGATATATCGGCACGCAGTTCTGGAATCAGGGACGGACGCAGGAGATCCGGGATCGGGTGCTGCATTTGTAGAAATCTAAATATTTCTGTCAGAACCACCTGTTGATTGGATGGTTCTGACAGAGAATTCTCATTTGTGAAGGGAATCAGAAGAAACCCGACTTTGTTTTCGGTATTCTGATGGAGGAACAGAAAACTCCTTTTTAAAAATTTTAGAAAAAGCGAGCTGGTCATCAAAGCCTAAAGAACTGGCAATTACAGATACAGATAATTCTGTGGTTGTCAAGAGTCTGCGGGCTTTTTTTAGTTTTAAATCCAGAAGGTACTGTTTTGGAGAAATACCATATTTTTCGTGGAACATTCTGGTGAGATAATTGGGATGTATTCCGAAGATTTTTGCAACATCCTGAAGCTTTATTTTCTCTGAATAATTGATGTCAAGATAGTATTTGACTTCGTCAGCAACGGAGTTTTTTCCCCAACGGCTCTCCTGAAAGTCTATATCGTCAAATAACATTGCCATGATCTGGAACAAGATGCCATTTGCCTGAAAATAGCTGCTGGTGGATGCGTCCTGTAAAGCTATGATATCAAAAATACGTTCCTTGTACTTGACGGTGTCCAGACCATGTATGATGTAAACATCGTCTGATGAAGTCATGAGCTGATACAGATACATCTGAGAATTGATTCCCAGAAAACTGATCCAGGCATAACACCAGGGCTCGTCCCTGGAAGCTTCGTAGTAAGATACTTTTCCGGCAGGAATGAGAAAAGCATCTCCGGCTGAAAGCTGAAAAATATGCTCGTTGATATGCAGTTCCCCCTTTCCGAAGAGCACAAAATGAATCAGATGGTAGGACCGGATTTTTGGTCCATAGCTGTATCCGGAGGTACATTTTTCATAGCCTGCACTGTAAAGCGATAAGTCTGAGTTGGATTTGTACATCAGAGAATGATGTGTTTCTTTATATTCTTTCATACTCCTTATTTTAATATAAAAGGTTAGTTTTTTCCATATTTTCTTTTTGAATTGCCATAGGAAAATATATAAGAATAGTGTTTAATATAGTTATAAGGCGCCGGACAGAAAAAGGAAAGGAGATATGGGATGTCAGAAATGATTAGGCAGCAGTACCATTTGGAACCTGACAGAGGGCTGCTGAATGATCCAAACGGATTATCCTGGTTTCAAGGTAAATATTATGTATTTTTCCAATGGAACCGTTTTGAGAAGGATCACTCCTATAAAGAATGGGGGCTGTTTACATCTGAGGACTTGCTGAAATGGCAATTTGAAGGAAGTGCGGTCATCCCGGATCAGGAATATGACCGGGACGGAGTGTATTCCGGAAGCGGATACGTGATTGGAGATCAGTTGTATTTGTTTTATACAGGCAACAACAAGAAAGGCGGACAGCGAAAGAGCAGCCAATGTCTTGTGACGACAAAGGACGGAAGGCGATATCAGAAGAAGGGAATCGTCCTGAAAACCCCGGAAGGATATACAGAGCATTTCCGTGACCCGAAGGTATTCGCAGGAAAGCAATCTGGTTATTATATGGTGGTCGGAGGACAGCAAAAGAATGGAAAAGGTGCAATTGCCCTGTGTCATTCTGAAGATGGAGAGATTTGGAATTACCAAAGGACGCTTGCTGTGTCGGAGCAGTATGAAATGATGGAATGTCCGGATTTGTTTGAACTGGATGGAAGACATGTACTGTTGTTTAATCCTCAGAAACGTGACAATACCGCAGATGAAACCATTTTCAGTTTCTCAGCCTATAAGCTGGGGGTATTTGATGAAATAAATGGTATTTTTCAGGATTCCGATTTGGATAAAGGATATGAAAAAATGGATGCAGGATTTGATTTTTATGCTCCGCAGACGTTCTTGAATCCGGATGGAAGAAGAATCCTGTTTGCATGGATGTCACGGATGGAAGCTGAGCAGGAGAAAGTCTTTTCGGCAGCGGAGCCGAATATCCATTGTATGACATTGCCGAGGGAATTATCCCTGAGGGGAAATAAGCTGTGTCAGAAGCCAATCAGAGAATTGTACCGCCTGTTGGGACAGGACATTGCGGCGGTGTGTGAGAAACACGGGTGGAGAGCGAACCCTGCCAGACGAACCTTTTTCCTGCTGATACAGCGAACAGGTGAGGGGCAGAAGCTGCATGTCCGGTTCCATCAGGGGGAGGCGGAAATGGAGTATATTCCGGAAGAAAAGGAATTGATTTTTTCCAGGAGAAACTGGGTGGATGGTGCTGTGGAAACAAAGTCGGTCGCAATGGATGACTGGAATGAGATCGAGATATGGTCAGACCATTCCAGCATGGAGATTTTTGTCGATGGAGGGCAGACCGTTTTTTCATCCCGCATTTTTCCGGAGAGCAGAAAGCCGGAAATTGCTGTAAGCGGTTCCGTGGATGATATTAAAATGCAAATCAGAGAAATTGTGAGCATAGATGAGAAGGGGGAAGAAAATCATGAGTGAAAAGGATCTGGCAATAAAGATTGTGGAACTCGTTGGAGGAGAAGAAAATATTGTCTCTGTGAGACACTGCGCTACAAGGCTCAGAATTGTGGTAGCAGATAAGGAAAAAATAGATACGGAGAAGGTAGAAGCATTAGATAAGGTGAAGGGATCGTTTTTTAACTCCGGGCAGTATCAGATTATCCTGGGAACCGGACTGGTAAACCGTGTATATGATGAGGTGATAAAAATCACCGGAGAACCGGAGGCAGGCGAAAAAGGCGGAAAAAAGGAGACCGTCGTGTATGGAAATCGTTTCCAGAGAGCGATTCGTATGTTTTCCGATGTGTTCGTGCCCATTATCCCTGTTTTGGTTGCTACCGGATTGTTTATGGGACTCAGAGGCCTGCTGACACAGGAAGCAATTTTAAGTGTCTTTGGGCTGACACCGGACAGTATCCCCCAGTCACTTCTGACTTTTACACAGATTCTGACCGACACAGCATTTGCTTTCCTGCCTGCTCTGGTATGCTGGTCTACATTCCGTAATTTCGGCGGAAGTCCGGTGATCGGAATTGTACTGGGGCTGATGCTGGTAAGCCCCAGCCTGCCCAGTGCCTATGCGGTAGGTGCCGGTGAAGCAGAACCACTGGTTTTCTTTGGACTGATTAAGGTAGCGGGATATCAGGGATCTGTGCTTCCCGCATTTGCGACAGGAATCATCACTGCAAAATTTGAAAAATGGCTCCGCAGACATGTTCCGGATGCGATTGATCTGATTGTAACGCCATTTGTAACCTTGCTGGTCGGAATTGTTCTTGCACTGTTTGGTATTGGCCCGGTACTCCATTATGTGGAAAACGGAGTATTATGGCTGGTTGAAAATCTGTTGTTCCTGCCGATGGGAATTGGTGGATTCTTATATGGATGCTTTGGTCAGCTCCTTGGAATTTTCGGTATTCACCATATTTTGAATTTCCTGGAAATCAGTATGCTGGCACAGGATGGTTGGAATTATTTAAATCCAATTGGAACCTGCGGTAATGTGGCACAGGCAGGTGCAGTTCTGGCCGTGGCGATGAAGGCGGTATCCAATAAGACAAAACAGGTGGCATATCCTTCCTGTCTGTCTGCTCTGCTTGGAATTACAGAACCTGCGGTATTCGGCGTCAATCTGAAATTTGTAAAGCCATTCATTATGTCCATGATTGGCGGCGGTGTCGGCGGATTCCTGGCTTCCGTGCTGCATCTGCGTGCAACCGGAATGTCTATCACCGGAATTCCGGGAACACTGTTGTATTTAAATGAGCAGCTTCCGATTTACCTGCTGGTGAATGTGATTTCTTTTGCGGTTGCTTTCGCTTTGACATGGTTTTTTGGCTTTAACAAAAATATGGAGAATTGATCATGAGCATTCTTTTTTCAGAAGATCAAAAGACAGTACATATCAGAAACGCATCTGTCAGCTATGTAATGGAAGTAGTGGATGGAAAATATCTGGTTCACCGGTATTTCGGAAAAGCGATCCGTGCATATCGTGGATGCGGAGAACCTCATTATTTTAAGCGGGGTTACAATACGGAACATGATTGCAGCATTCCGAATGTATCTTTTGATGATTTTCCGTTTGAGTATCCGATAAGGGGGAACGGCGATTTCCGGATTCCGGCATTCGCCGTCACCCAGGAATCAGGGGTAGAGTTTACAGAGCTTTCGTTCCGGTCATGGAAGGTTTTGAAAGGGAAACCGGAGATTCCTAAGCTGCCTGCAACTTTTGCAGGAAAAGCGGAAGCGGAGACGCTGGAGATTATTTGTGAAGATCCTGCTGCCGGAATCCGGGTATACCTCTATTACTCTGTTTTCGAAGAAAAGGGAATCATAGCCCGTCATCAGAGAGTGGAAAATACAGGGAATCAGATCGTTTCTCTTCAAAATGTTCAGAGTCTTTCGCTTGAATTGCCTGCCAGAGATTATGATTTCCTGTCTCTGTACGGAACCCATGCAAAGGAGGGAAATATCAGCCGTTTCTCCATCCATCACGGGATTCAGAGAATCGAAAGCGTAAGGGGAAGCAGCAGCCCCCAGCATCAGCCATTCTTTGCGCTGATGCAGCCTCAGACCACAGAAAACTCGGGGGAGGTTTATGGTATTCATTTCATCTACAGCGGAAATTTTCTGGCGCAGGCGGAAGCAGACCAGTTCGGCAATGTACGTGCACAGATCGGGATTCATCCGGATACATTCTGCTGGAGACTGGCTCCGGGCGAGGTGTTTGATACTCCGGAAGCGATATTGAACTACAGTTCGCAGGGACTGAACGGAATGAGCAGGAATTTTCACTGGCTGTATCAGTATCATTTGATGCCGGACAGATTTCAGGGCAGAAACCGTCCCATTCTTTTGAACTCATGGGAAGCCATGTACTATGACGTGAACCTGGAAAAACTGGAGGAGCAGGCGGAACTGGCCAAAAAGCTGGGTGTGGAATTGTTCGTCCTTGATGATGGTTGGTTCCGGGCAGATAACACCAGCCGGACTTCCATGGGAGACTGGAAGTGCAATGAGAAAAAGCTTCCGGGCGGGATTCAAAAAGCGGCAGAACTGATTCATGGAAAAGGACTGCAGTTTGGACTGTGGTTTGAACCGGAGGCGATCTGCAAAAGCAGCGAGCTATATCAGCAACATCCGGACTGGGCCCTTCAGGTTCCGGGATATCAGATGACAGAGGGACGTCATGAATATCTGCTGGATTTATCCAGACAGGAGGTGAGAGAGTACCTGTTATCTGTACTGGATTTTTACCTGAAGGATGGAACCATCGATTATGTAAAATGGGACATGAACCGTCCGCTGACCGATGTGAATTCTATGAGCCTTGTGCGGGAGAAAAAAGGAGAAATCAGCCACCGGTATGTTCTGGGACTGTATGAGATTCTGGAACGGATGACCAGGAAATATCCACAGGTGTTGATTGAAGGATGTTCCAGCGGCGGAGCCAGATTTGATCCGGGGATGTTGTACTATGTGGCACAAAACTGGGCAAGTGATAATACAGATGCATTTGATCGGGTGCAGATTCAGTCAGGCTTTAGCCTGATTTATCCTCCGATCGCTATAGGTTCCCATGTGAGCATTACGCCAAATCACCAGACGGGAAGAAGCACATCCTTAAATACAAGATATCAGGTGTCAAGACTTTTTAACCTGGGCTATGAACTGGATTTGACCAAATGTACTGAAGAGGAGCGAAGCGAGATTGCCGGGCAGATTGCAGAGCATAAAAAAGAGAGAAGCTGGCTGCAAAAGGCGGAATTTTACCGGAATGAAACACCAAATGAAAACTATGTGAGCTGGTTATCCACCGGAAAGGATAAGGAAGAGTGTCTTGTGTTGATTTTTCAGAAATTCTTTAATCCGCTGTACGCTCATGGCCGGTTTTGTCTGAATGGCCTGAATCCGGAATGTGATTATCTGGAAACGTTCAGTGGAAAAATATACGGTGGTGATGAACTGATGGAAATCGGAGTCAGTGTTCCCCTGATAAAGGAAGATTTTCATGTATTTACGTTTCATTTTGTCAGAGAGAGTCATAGAGAGCAATCGGAAAAATGGTATTGAAATCTGCTTGATTTGATAATGGTACTGACACAAAGAAGCGTATGCTCCTGCATATATTCTGAGATGGAAGCTGCGATACCATGTACAAGGCGCATATGGATGCTGCGGGTAGGACTGCCTGTTTTTTGTGTACCATTGAGATCACGAAAGGCAGATTCTGCCGGCAGCATTTCTGCGTTTGACGTTGCTGACATATTTTACACAGGAGGAACGTTTTATGTACAACCCGAAATCGCTTTGTGCGGATGAGTTTATCAGTCATGAGGAAATTCTGGACACGCTGGAGTATGCGGAGAAGAACAAAAACAACAGGGAACTGATTCAGGAGATTCTGGAGAAGGCCAAACCGAGAAAAACGGCAGAAGGGACCGTCTGTGCCGGTCTGAACCACAGGGAAGCGTCGGTGCTTCTGGCCTGCGAAGATCCGGAAGTGCTCAAGCAGATGTATGATCTGGCGGAGGAGATCAAGCTGGCGTATTACGGCAACCGGATCGTCATGTTTGCGCCGCTGTATCTGTCCAATTACTGCATCAACGGATGTGTGTACTGCCCGTACCATGCGAAGAATAAGCATATTCCGCGCAAGAAACTGACGCAGGAGGAAGTTCGCCGTGAGGTAATCGCGCTGCAGGATATGGGTCACAAGCGGCTTGCGATTGAAGCGGGAGAGGATCCGAAGAATAATCCGATCGAGTATATTCTGGAATGCATTAAGACCATTTATTCGATCAAGCATAAAAACGGTGCAATCCGCCGTGTGAATGTGAACATTGCAGCAACAACGGTGGAAGAGTACCGGATGTTAAAGGAAGCTGGCATTGGAACTTACATTCTGTTCCAGGAGACTTACCATAAGGAAAGCTATCTGCAGCTGCATCCGACCGGACCGAAGCATGATTACAATTATCATACCGAAGCAATGGATCGTGCAATGGAAGGCGGCATTGACGATGTAGGTCTGGGTGTATTGTTTGGCCTGGAGCTTTATAAGTATGAATTTGCAGGACTTCTGATGCACGCGGAGCATCTGGAGGCAGTGCATGGCGTGGGACCGCATACCATCAGTGTACCGAGAATCAAGCGCGCCGATGATATCGATCCTACGGTATTTGATAACGGCATCAGCGATGACATCTTTGCAAAGATCTGTGCGTTGATCCGAATTGCAGTACCGTATACGGGCATGATTATTTCCACCCGCGAGAGTCAGGAAGTGCGGGAAAAGGTGATCCGTCTTGGTGTGTCACAGATTTCCGGTGCATCCCGGACTTCGGTTGGCGGCTACTGCGAGGAAGAGCGTCCGACCGATACGGAGCAGTTTGATGTGTCGGATCAGAGAACTCTGGAAGAAGTGGTTCGGTGGCTGATGGATTCCGGTTATATTCCGTCTTTCTGTACCGCATGTTACCGGGAGGGAAGAACGGGAGATCGCTTTATGAGCCTGTGCAAGAATGGTCAGATTCAGAACTGCTGTCATCCGAATGCGCTGATGACGCTGAAGGAATACCTGATGGATTACGCAGGTCCGGAGACACGGGCAGTAGGCGAGGCGTTGATTCAGGCAGAACTGAACAACATACCGAAGGAGCGGGTTCGCGAGATCGCGAAGGATCATCTGCAGAAAATTGAGCAGGGAATCCGGGATTTCCGGTTCTAGGATAGGAAATAGCAGGACTTTGGCGGCAGGTTTTATCTGCCGCCATTTTTGATCACAAATATTAATTTTTTGTGTACTGTCAAAGCTTTTCTGTCATATTTTTTACATATTCTCCCACGTACTTCGGAGCATCTTTTCCGTATTTTTCCAGAATTTTGATAATAGCGGAACCGACGATCGCACCGTCGGAGATTGCCGCCATTTGGTGTGCCTGGTCCGGTGTGGAGATACCGAAGCCGATCGCGCATGGGATATCGGTATTCTGACGTACCACGTCTACGATGGATGCCAGATCAGTTTTGATTTCGCTTCTTGTTCCTGTGACGCCAAGGCTGGAGACGATGTACAGGAAGCCTTCCGCTTCTTTTGCGATCATGGCGATCCGGTTCTCGGATGTCGGTGCAATCAGGGAAATCAGATCTACGCCATATTTGTGACAGAGCGGAAGGAATTCTTCTTTTTCTTCATAAGGCAGATCAGGAAGAATCAGGCCGTCGATGCCGATATCTCTGCAGGTGGAGATAAAACGTTCGGAATCATAGGAAAATACAACGTTGGCATAGGTCATAAATACCATCGGAACGGTTACATCCCGGCGCAGTTCCCGTACAAAAGCAAAGATTTTATCTGTGGTGACACCGCCGTTTAAAGCGCGCAGGTTGGCTCCCTGGATGACCGGTCCTTCTGCGGTCGGATCTGAAAACGGGATCCCCAGTTCAATCAGGCTGGCGCCGTTTTCCACAGCGGCCCGTATCGCGGCAGCGGTCGTTTCCAGATCCGGATCACCGCAGGTGATAAAGGCAATGAAAGCCTTTCCGTGTTCAAAAGCAGATTTGATGTTACTCATGGATATCCTCCCCTCTGTAGCGGGCAATGGCGGCGCAGTCTTTGTCGCCTCTGCCGGATATGGTGATGACAACGATCTGATCCGGGCGCATGGCCGGTGCAATCTTCATGGCATGTGCAACGGCGTGTGCGGATTCAATGGCAGGAATGATGCCCTCGGTTTTTGCCAGATATTCGAATGCACATACAGCCTCATCATCGGTAACCGGAACGTATTCTGCGCGTCCGATATCATAGAGATGTGCATGTTCCGGACCGATGCCCGGATAATCCAGTCCTGCGGAAATGGAGTAGACCGGAGCAATCTGGCCATACTGATCCTGGCAGAAGTACGATTTCATGCCGTGGAAGATGCCAAGCCGGCCGGTGTTGATGGTGGCGGCGGTGTCAAAGGTGTCAATGCCTCTTCCGGCGGCCTCACAGCCGATCAGCTTTACGGATGGATCTTCGATGAAATGATAGAAGCTGCCGATGGCGTTGGAGCCGCCGCCTACGCAGGCAAGTACGGCATCCGGAAGCCGACCTTCCTTTTCCATGATCTGCTCCTTGATCTCTTTGGAGATGACTGCCTGAAAATCACGCACGATTGTCGGGAACGGGTGCGGTCCCATGACGGAGCCAAGGCAGTAATGGGTGTCGGAGATGCGGCTGGTCCATTCGCGCATGGCTTCGGATACAGCATCCTTTAAGGTGCCGGTGCCGGATTTGACCGGAATGACCTCGGCGCCGAGCAGGCGCATCCGGTATACGTTGAGTGCTTGCCGGATCGTGTCTTCCTCGCCCATAAATACGACACATTCCATACCCATCAGAGCGGCGGCAGTGGCAGTAGCCACGCCGTGCTGACCGGCTCCGGTCTCAGCGATTAGGCGGGTTTTGCCCATTTTTTTGGCCAGGAGTGCCTGCCCGAGTACATTGTTGATCTTGTGGGCACCGGTGTGGTTTAAATCTTCCCGCTTGAGGTAGATTTTTGCGCCGCCGAGGTCTTTGGTCATCTTTTCTGCATAATAAAGTCTGGAAGGTCTTCCGGCATAATCATTGAGCAGAGCGGTGAGTTCCCGATTGAATTCCGGGTCATTTTTATAGTGATTGTATGCTGCTTCCAGCTCGATCACCGCATTCATCAGCGTTTCCGGGATATACTGTCCGCCGTGAATGCCGAAGCGTCCGTTTGGATTGGTCATGGTTATTCTTCCTTTCTTTTCACGCTGCGGACAGCGTGAACAAATGCTTTCATTTTTGTTGGATCTTTCCGTCCGTCTGTTTCGATTCCGGAGCTGACATCGACCGCATAGGGATGGACTGCTGCAAGTGCAGCCTGGATATTGTGCAGCCCAAGTCCGCCTGCGAGAAAAAACGGCCGGTTCAGGCTGCGGATCAGGTTCCAGTCAAACGTGGTTCCCGTACCCCCGGTTCCGGAGTCCAGCAGAACAAAGTCAGCGGAGCTGTTCTGCGCTGCACGGATATCTTCCGGAGTGTCAATCCGAAACGCCTGAATCAGCGGCTTATCCGTGAGAGCTCTCAGCTGTCGGATATAGCTTTCAGATTCTCCGCCATGGAGCTGCGCAAGGTCAATGATGTTCTGGTTTAAAAGTGCAGCTACGGTGTCCGGACGTTCTCTTACAAATACTCCTGTGGCGGCGATATCGGGGTGCAGCTGCCGTTTCAGGGCCGCAGCTGCCTCCGGTGTGATGAAGCGCCTGCTTTTGGAGGCAAATACAAAGCCGATATATTCCGGCATCAGCGTGTTGACGGCTTCGATATCACAGGGACAGGTAAGGCCGCACAGTTTGATTTTTGTCATAGCAGCCTCCGCAGTTCGGCGAGCCGGGCCGTTTTGTCCGGTGCCCGCATCAGGGTTTCTCCGATCAGTACTGCGTCGGCGCCGATTTCCTGAAGAAGTTTTATGTCTTCGGCACTGCGGACTCCGCTTTCGGATACAAAGAGGACTTCCGGCGGGATTCGTTGCCGGAGTCTGCGGCTGTTGTCCGTATCAACGGAGAAATCCTTGAGATTCCGGTTATTGACGCCGATGATGCAGGCCCCGGCTTTCAGTGCCATCTGTACTTCGTTTTCGTCATGTGCTTCCACCAGGGCAGATAATCCAAGTGTATCACAGATTTCGAGGAAGGCGCTCAGTTGTTCCTGTGTCAGGATGGAACAGATCAGAAGGACGGCGGAGGCACCCAGAAGTCTGGCTTCGTAAATCATATATTCATCGACGGTGAAATCCTTGC
The DNA here is from genome assembly GCA_022776445.1 of Lachnospiraceae bacterium. Taxonomy (GTDB): domain Bacteria; phylum Bacillota; class Clostridia; order Lachnospirales; family Lachnospiraceae; genus Brotaphodocola. The sequence continues at coordinate 3,939 of JALFHZ010000040.1, read as the reverse complement.
GCAGGCACGGAATGGAAACCGCATCCGTGATTTCTTTTAAGTAGCTGTTCTGTCCGAGGAACCATTTTGGTTCGGTCAGAACGGAAATGCAGTCGGCACCTGCCGCTTCGTATTCCCGGGCAATCTGAAGGTACGGGAACTCCGGTGCAATCAGGCCTTTGGAGGGGGATGCCTTTTTGCATTCGCAGATAAAGGAGATGCCCGGTTTTTTCAGAGCCTGTTCGAACGGGAAGGTTCCTCGGGGCAGTGCCATGGCCATCTGGCGGATGGTTTCGGCAGGAATCTCTTTTTTTGCCTGCTCTGTGCGCATTTTTGCGTAATCGGCAAGCTGATCCAGTATCGTCATGCGGATTCCTCCGTTCGGTTGCTGACTTCAATCAGTTTGTGCAGAGTCTCAAGTGCTTTTCCGGAGTCAATCAGTTCTGCTGCCAGAGCGATGCCGTCTTTCATGGTTGCTGCCTTGCCTCCGATGTAAAGCGCTGCACCGGCGTTCATCAGTACGGCGCTGCGCTTCGGTCCTTGTTCTCCATTCAGGATGGCCAGCGTGATGCCGGCGTTTTCTTCCGGAGTGCCGCCGACCAGATCAGCCTTGCTGCAGCGTTCAAAGCCAAAATCTTCCGGAGCGATGGTGTAGGATTTGAACCAGCCGTCTTTGAATTCGCAGACAGTGGTTGGAGCGCTCATGGAAATCTCATCCAGTTTGTCCTGTCCGTAAACAACCATGCCGCGTTCGACTCCGAGGCTGATCAATACCTGTGCCAGCGGTTCTACCAGATATTCGTCATAGACCCCCAGAAGCTGCTGTTTCGGACTTCCCGGATTGGTCAGCGGACCGAGGATGTTGAAAACGGTACGGAAACCAAGCTCTTTTCGGATTGCACCCACGTATTTCATGGAAGAGTGATATTTCTGGGCAAAGAAGAAGCACATTCCGGCTTCTTTCTGACGCCTTACACAGGTTTCCGGATCCTGCTGGATATTGACGCCGAGTGCTTCCAGACAGTCAGCAGTTCCACACCGGGAGGAAGCGGCACGGTTGCCGTGCTTGGCAACTTTCATACCGCCTGCGGCAGCAACGAGTGCGGAAGTGGTGGAAATATTGAAGCTGTGTGCTCCGTCACCTCCGGTGCCGACGATTTCAAACAGATCCATATCCGTCTCAACCTTTGTTACGTGATCACGCATGGCAGCGGCGCAGCCTGCGATTTCCACAATGGTTTCTGCTTTCGTGCTCTTGGTGGAGAGTGCTGCGAGAAATGCGGCGTTCTGGGTGGGGGTGGTTTCTCCGCTCATGATTTCATTCATAACGGTGTAAGCTTCTTCGTAGGTAAGATCCTGTTTGTTTACGATTTTTACGATGGCTTCTTTAATCATAGTGCATATCTCCTTATCTCAGATGGATGAAATTGTTCAGCATGGTTTTTCCGTCAGGGGTCATAATGGATTCCGGGTGAAACTGAACACCGAAAATCGGATATTCCGTGTGCTGTACAGCCATGACCTCGCCGTCTTCGGTAACGGCGGTGATCTTTAAGCACTCCGGAATGGTATTGGGATCAGCCGCCAGGGAGTGATACCGGGCGACCGGAGCAGTCTCCGGACATCCCTGAAACAGAGGACAGGTCTTATCAAACTGTACCTCGGACTGTTTGCCGTGCATCAACTCCTTTGCATAGGTGACTGTGGCTCCGAATGCGGCACAGATGGCCTGATGGCCGAGGCAGACACCGAGAAGCGGGATTTCCCTGCCCAGTGTTTGCGCAGCTTCGATGATGATGCCGGCATCTTCCGGCCTGCCGGGTCCGGGAGAGAGGATGATGCGGTCGGGATGCAGTTCACGGATCTGTTCCACGGTCAGCTCATCATTGCGGATCACCCGGATATCCGGCTCGAGTTCGCCGATCAGCTGGTAGAGGTTATAGGAAAAGCTGTCGTAGTTATCGATGAGTAAAATCATAAGTCTGCCTCCTCTGCAAGTTTCAGTGCGTTGATCACGGCCTTTGCTTTGTTGATGCATTCTTCAAATTCTTTTTCCGGAACGGAATCGGCTACGATACCGGCACCGCTTCTGACAAATACCTGACCGTTCTTTTTGTATGCAATCCGGATGGCAATGCAGGTATCCATGTTGCCGGTGAAATCGATATATCCGATGGCGCCGCCGTAGATACCGCGTTTGTTATCCTCCAATTCTCCGATCAGCTGACAGGCGCGGATCTTCGGAGCACCGGAAAGGGTTCCGGCCGGAAGCACGGCTTCAATTGCGTCCAGTGCGTCGAAGTCTTCCCGGATTTCTCCCCGCACGGTGGATCCGATGTGCATCACGTGAGAATAGCGTTCAATGGAATGCAGGTTTTCTACCTGAACTGTGCCAAAGCGGCTGATTTTTCCGAGATCATTTCTTCCGAGATCCACCAGCATGTTATGTTCGGCCAGTTCTTTTTCATCGGCCAGCAGTTCCGCCTCCAGTGCGTTGTCTTCCTCTTCGGTTTTTCCTCTCGGTCTTGTTCCGGCAAGCGGAAATGTGTGAAGCACGCCGTTTTCCAGCTTGACAAGTGTTTCCGGTGAAGCACCGGCTACTTCCACATCCGTTCCGGAAAAATAGAACATATACGGTGACGGATTGATGGTGCGCAGGATTCGATAGGTATTCAAAAGGCTGCCTTCAAAAGGAGCGCTGAGCCGGTTGGAAAGCACGATCTGGAAGATATCTCCTTCCCGGATGTGATGCTTGGCTCTTTCTACCATATGGCAGTAGGTTTCTTTATCAAACAGAGGAGTTACCTCTCCGGTCAGATGTCCGGCCGGTTCTTTTTTGCGATCTCCGGTGCGGAGCAGTTCGCGGAGCTGTCTGAGCTCCAGCACTGCTTTGTTGTAGCCGGTTTCCGGATCGGAGAGCGGCATATTGACGATCAGAATGATTTTCTGACGGAGATTGTCAAATACAATCACCTTGTCAAAAAGCATCAGGTCCACATCCTTAAATGCTTCACTGTCCTGTACCTGAGTGCGGACGGCCGGTTCACTGTAGCCGAGATAGTCGTAGGAGAAATACCCGACCAGGCCTCCGGTAAAGGAAGGCAGGTAGTCAAACCTGGGACTCTTGTAATCGCTGAGAATCTGGCGGAGGTATGCGGATGGGTGATCGGTCTGGAAACGGATGTTACCTGCCTGCATATTGCCGTCCCGGCAGGTGATCTCCAGTTTGGGATCAAATCCCAGGAAGGTGTAGCGTCCCCATTTTTCTTTGCCGGCAACCGATTCCAGCATGTAGCAGTGTGTGGATACATTTTTCAGGATTTTCATGGCCTCGATGGGAGTGCAGATATCGGAAAGCATTTCGCAGCTGACCGGCAGTACCTTGTATTGACCGCTTTCTGCAATTTTTCTGACTTCTTCTATGGACGGTACAACGTTCATCATATTTTCCTCCTTGCGATTGTCTGTGTGTATGAAACAAAAAAGTCCCTGACAGAATGATAGATTCTGTCAAGGACGAATAAACTTTATCCGCGGTGCCACCTTGAATTCACGGCCGGATACCGTGCGCTTAGCAGGATACCAACATATCCCCGGCAACTGACGTATTCCTCTACGTTGCAGAATACTTTGCGTGAAGTTCACGCATTTGACTGCACCCTCAGCGGTCCATTTGATGATCTGTATTTTCACCCGACTCTCAGCACCACGGGCTCTCTGTGGAAGCATAATCACCGTTATCTCCGCTTCAACGGTTTAAATTGTTGAAACTATTAAATTGATAGGATTATAGCGCATTGGGGAGACTTTGTCAAGAGATGTATTCAAAAATAATGAAATAGTAGTTACTATTCACAGTTGATTCATATCTGATTTTTAAGGAAGTCCCGTTGGGGCTTCTTTTTATTGGCATAGTGTACTATATATAATGGTTATATTTGTGAATATTTATAGCCACTA